>DATHJP010000145.1:0-2450 GCA_035489695.1 Terriglobales bacterium | reverse complement strand
ACCTTTGGAGGAATTGTGGCGCGGGCCGTGGAACCGTCTGGCCGCGATTACGGATCACTGATGGCGATGAAAGATATTAAATAATTTACGATTTTCGATTGACGATTGTCAAAACTAAGAACTGAGAACCAGGAACTAGAGACTGATTTCCTACCCGCCTACTTTTCAAGCTGAGAGATTCTTGTCTACTGATCAAAGACACACTCTCTCGCATCTTTATCTTCGCGCAATCCCAGAAATACGGGAGCGCGTAGTTTGAGTCCGCCATCGGTGGTCTCGTGAGTCCACTCAGAAAACTTGATTTCGGCTACCAGCTTGGGTTTCACCCAATGTACGTTTCGTGCATCCACTGGGCTGTCAAAGGGATTACGGTTGGTTTCCAGGCTTTTCAGCAACTGGAAAATCTCTTTGAGCGTGTTCTGGTTAAAACCTGTTCCCGCCTGGCCGACGTGAACAAGTCGACCTTTCTTGTCGTACAAGCCCAACACGATTGATCCGAAATATTGGCGGCTGCCTTCTGGATCGGTGTAGCCCCCAATCACGCAGTCAATCGTGTGGGTGATTTTAATTTTCAACCACTCGCGGGTCCGACGCTCCTCATAACAACTGGTGCGACGCTTGGCGAGGATGCCCTCCAAACCCTTTTGTTTGGCTGCTTCAAACAGCGCGATGCCCTGGCCCGGATAATGATCGGAGTACCGAACCAGATCACCGGACTTCACAATCTGGGCCAGCACCTCCTTGCGCTGCTCTAGCGAAACTCGGCGCAGGTCGTAGCCCTCGAGGTAAAGCAAATCAAAAACGTAATACATGATTGGGACGTCGCGCCGGGCCGCGGTGTGCCGATTACCCTGCCGGATGCCGGTACGCTGTTGCATCAGGCTGAAAGACGGCCGGCCTTGTTCATCCAGCGCGACGATTTCGCCATCGAGGATTGTGGTTTGGGCTTTGACTAACTTGGAGAGGCCTTGTAGTTCAGGAAATTGTCCAGTGAGATCGTTCTGATTGCGCGAGACTAGCCGGCTCTTGCCCTTTTCCAGGAAGCACACCGCGCGATAGCCGTCCCACTTGATTTCAAATAACCACTCCGGACTGTCAAAAGGTTTATCGACAGAAGTGGCCAGCATAGGATGAATCGCAGCTGGCATGGGCTTCCTTACTGCGCCCTCCAAATTTTCCAGCACCGATGCCAGAGAAGACGCGGACGGATTTCTCTTTGCACTTCGAGTCTCAGCATTCCGGACAGAGGTCTTTGCTGTGGCTATCGCTTTATCTTTTTCGTTTTTTTTTACTCCCGCTACCGGGGCCTCTTTTGTGGCTGAAGCCTTTTTTCGTTTTGCCCGATCCAGCTTGGCTAAGGTATCGGCGAGCCAGGGCGCTTTCACACTTCCGCGCGACGCCGGACGATCGCTTTCCCATTCTGCCGAAGCCTTATCACCACCAATCTCTCGCATGGTGCGTCCCGTGAGCACCGAAGAGTCGTACTGCTCAATGTTGTAACCAGGAACCGCATTGTCATCCTGCTTCTTGATCAGCAGCCACTCCGTGCCCTTGCTTCCGGGACGGCGTCCCTTCATGTGAATCAAAACGAAATCACCCTTCAGCCGCTTGCCGTGCAGACGGATCTTGAAATCCCCCTTCCGCAACATTTCAGCCGCTTCCGTGTCGGTGCCGGGGACGAATTTGCCTTTCACGGGGACAGGCGACAGCGGCTCCCATGTGCCCACGTCCCACACCATCACCGTGCCGGCACCGTAGTTTCCTTCAGGAATGATGCCCTCGAAGTCGAAATAAGAGACGGGATGATCCTCCACCTGCATGGCCAGGCGTTTGTCGGCGGGGTCGAGCGATGGACCTTTGGGCACAGCCCAGGACTTGAGCACTCCATCCATCTCCAGGCGAAAGTCATAGTGCAGACGAGTAGCGCGATGTTTTTGCACTACAAAGCGATGCTGCGATTTCTTCTCGACCTTGCCGGCAGGCTCGGGGGTTTCTCCGAAGCGGCGTTTGCGTTTGTATTCTTCAAGAGCCATAGAGCTATTTTAGCTAGATGGAGGGTATGCGGGGAGCAAGCGTTGGCAGATTGTGCGGAGTGATATGCCCCGGCACGTCCTGCTCGACGTGCCGGGACGCGGGGATTAGGCAGCCTTTCCGGCCCCAATGCGATGCGTGGTGGAAGTGTCAACGTTGAAAGTCTCGACTGTAGGATCCTTTTTTAACGTCGGCTTCAGTGTCTCCACGATGCGGTTGTACTGTTCGCGATGATATCGCTCCGCATCTTCCTTACTCTTCCAGAAGCTCACGGAAACGACTCGCTCGGCGTCGCTTTCCGAGGTCAGTCCGATCAGGTCCACAAAGCCGGGCTGCTTCTGCAGGATGGGCAGCACGTCATTGCGCAGTTTGTTGTTAAACTCATCCCTTTTATCTGGTTTCACGCGGCATTCCACAAT
>DATHJP010000144.1:0-5386 GCA_035489695.1 Terriglobales bacterium | reverse complement strand
AAAGGGAAAAAGCGGTGTCAAAGTGTCATAAATTTTTTGTGCGGCTCGCGCGAAAGCGCGCGTCGGTAAAATGAAACCGTTGTTAGTAGACGAAATTTCGGGGAGGCAACTCCTCGGTTCGGACGGTTGGGATCCCGTGCCGGGCTCAACCGGACGGCAAGCAGCAGACTCCCTCGGAGAAGATGAAGATGCCGAGGGACGGAGCGAGAGCGCGCAGATGTTCGAAGAAGGCGTCAACGAAGCGGAGCACGATCAAATGCGTCAGGCATCGCGGGCAGAAGAGAAGAGCGACGAACCAAAGGAATAAAGGTTAACAACCTCGCGCACGACCGCGACTGCACGATCGTGGTCTGCTGGCGGCCCATCCGCAATTCTTGCCTAATCCTGCATTCACAGGAGCCGTCGCTGTCGCTCCTGTTCAAAAAGTGAGGACTGACCCCATTTTCGCTCTCCGATCGGTGGATTAAGTCGCTCAGGATCAGGATAATATACCGCCGAATCCTACCTCTGTAGGCAAATTTTTAGTTACTCAGGACGAGCGACTTCTCCAGTTGGCAGGGACCGGGAAACCGACGCCCAATGTCAAGATGGGTCCACGGTTCCAAAGGTACAAGCTTTGCCGCTTTCAGCGGCAATATGTTTAAAAAGCGTCAGCGCCTGCGCGATCACCTGATCCATATTATAATATTTGTAAGTTGCTAACCGACCGACGAATCGCACGTTCGGTGTGACCTTCACGAGATCCCTATACTTCATGTAAAGCGCGGCATTGCCTGGTTGCGGAATCGGATAGTACGGATCTCCCTCAGCCTGTGGAAATTCATACATAATGCTCGTCTTAGGATGCACCTGACCCGTTAGATATTTGAACTCCGTGATCCTCGTGTAAGCGTGCTCGTTCGGAAAGTTGATGACCCCTACAGACTGAAACCACTGTCGATCGCATGTCTGGTGTCGAAACTCCAGCGAGCGATACGGGAGCCTCCCGAACCGGTAATCAAGAAACTCATCGATTGGCCCACTGTAAATTAGCGAGCGATACGAAATCTTATTCACGATTTCGCGGTAGTTGGTGTTGAGCCAAATCGAAATGCTCGGATGATCGAGCAGATTTTCAAAGAGACGCGTAAAACCACGCTTTGGGATGGCTTGGAATTGATCGGTAAAATATCGGTTGTCCCGATTTGTTCGAACCGGGATGCGCGCTACGACTTGCGCATCGAGTTCCGAAGCGTCGATGGCCCATTGTTTGCGTGTGTAGTTGCGAAAGAACTTCATATAGAGATCTCGTCCCACGCGACTGATTACGGCATCTTCCGAATTGCGGATCGGATTACGCTTCTCAGCCACGGAGGCCAGAAAATCTTCCATGCCGGCTGAATCGAGATTCAGTCCGTAGAGGCCATTGATTGTGTTGAGATTGATGGGCATCGGCAAGAGTTGTCCGTCGACGCTGGCAAGGACACGGTGCTCGTAGCTCCGCCACTCCGTGAACTTCGAAAGATAATCGAAAACTTTGGCAGAATTCGTATGGAAAATATGTGGACCATAGCGATGAACCAGGACACCCGCGGAGTCATATTCGTCATAGGCGTTGCCCCCGATGTGCGATCGTTTATCGCATATCAAAACGCGCTTGCCCAAACCACGCGCAAGGCGTTCCGCCAGAACGCTGCCGGCAAATCCGGCGCCGACGATTAGATAATCGAACATTAGGAATCACATCGCGCCCGCGGGCGGTGGCGCGTTCACTCTCTAGAGATCCGGGCACATAATTTCGCTCTGCCGCTTAGCCAAAGCTTCTCTAGCCTAACGTATACCGCACGGTAGCCCGCGGTATTTTGGCTCAGGTACCGCGCCTTCCGGGACGGCGAATTCTCGCGATGTCGGTCGTTTTACGCATTACAAACGCACATCGCCACGAAAGAAGTGTAAACGCTCACCAAGAGACTGGAAATCGACAGGAATAGTTTATGGCTGCTAAACTCGCGCCAAATCATTTGTTAAGCCTCCGTCGAAATTCCACCAGTTCGAGGAACGCTTGCCAACAAAACGGACCCAGCTTGCGCAAATTCAGCGAGGCGAGACCGGTCTTTCTCTCGATGTGAGGAACAACGACATGGATCACCGGCACTCGGCGCGCGTGAACGAAGGCCGCCAAAAGAAGGGACGGAATACATGAATTGGGAGCAATCACCTGCTTCGCATTTTCCCAGACCTCACGCCGGATGAGTTTAAACGGGATGTTCGGATCGCGAATCTTCACCCGCAAAAAAACGAATAGAACCACACCAACGATGCGGGTCAATATCAGGCGATAAAGGGGATCGTGCCGAACCGTGCGAATGCCAAATACGGCTTCGTAGGAAGCCCTCACCTTCCAAAGGTCATAAAAGGATTGAATCGGGATTTGGCGATCACTATCGAGCAAGAATAGAAAATCCGATCTAGCTTGGCAGGCGCCGCCATAAATCGCTGGGCCGTGTCCCGCATTTTTTTGATGAATCACCCTTAGGCAGGGCACTAATTTCGTAAGTTCGTCGAGTTTCGCTTTGGTGCTGTCACGACTTCCATCGTTTACGACAAGGAGTTTTGAGTTTGGAACTGAGGAAAGAATCGCCTCGTGAATTTCAAGAACCGCTTCGCGAATCGAGCCTTCTTCATTGTACGCTGGCATTATCAAAGTAACCGAATCAGAGTTGCCGTCCGATTTTATGGCGCGCCCCTAACGAATCTTGTAGATTCTTACTTCGTTCTCATCGTAGACAATTGTTTTTGCCAATGACTTAAATTTTTGTTCCGCCAACGTCGGATATTGGATTTTTTCGAGCTCGCCCACATAGACATACTCAACGTCATATTTATCCAATATTTTTTGAGCAATTCCCAAGTCCTCTGTGCTATAGAGGGTCTCTACGTCTGTTTGCCGTTGGTTGATGGTGTCCTTGATGCCATATCTCCTCTCCACCGTTGTTATGGGGCGAATCGAATCGTCCATACTTCCTCGCCATAACCATTCGTGAAGAGGCCAACCCAAAACGGTCGGGAGGCCCGTGAAGGTCGCGATGCGAGCAAATTGGGTGAAGCTCGCGCCGACAGCTTCAACGATGATGGGCTGCCCAGAAATGTTGAGATTGATCCAATCGATAGCTTTAGCATCAAAGGGTAAAGTTCGAGCGAGATAGTTCTTGCCATCAAGGCCCGACGTCTGCGGAAGCTTCCAGCGAACCCCGACGCCGTCGGGAACAACATGATAGGTATAGACGAATCCGGAGAAGACCAAAAAAGCGACCAAGGCTTTGAAGCCGACTCGGAACCAGATGGTTTGAGACTTATACGATTGCCACAAAAATGCCACCGCCACGCCCGCAACCGTCCCCCAAAGGAGCCACGCCTGATAGTAAAACTTAAACATCGTGTTCGCCCGGATGCCCGCCGAATAAATGTCCTTAAAATAGATCAGCTCTGGTAAGAGAACGAGAAACGCACCCACAAAGCTAAGAAGCACCAGATACCTCTTCGAGGCATCCTCTGTGGATTTTCGAAGAGCATGAACCACAAACAGCGTGACAGGTACAACCTGAAGACCCCATAGAATGGCGAGCTGCCAAAAGGGCGAATGCTCGGAACTCGGAACAAGCGCTACTCCCTTCGCAAAGGATGCGAAATGTTTCCAAAATGGGGCACCAACTGAGATCGAGATGGCAAGGGCCAGGCCTGACAGAACTGCCGTAAGAAAGAGAACCTTAGGGCTCAATAGGCGTCGCCAGGGAAAGGACCCGCGTGCCGCAGCTTGGGCGCTCGAAATCCAAATAATCAATCCAAGCAAGAGCAGGTAGATCATGAAATCCCAAGCGCTCGTCATGAAAGCGAGGCCGACCGTGATCGAGAATACCAGGAAATACCAACCGCTCCTTTTGGGAAAAACGCAGCCTAGCCAACCCTTGCGTTGAAAGGGGAGTTGGGGAGGTGTTTTTTGCCAATCCCGAAAAAGGCAAAACCCAACGGCGATCATAAAGAGAGTGATGGGTAAATCCGAAACGTGAGCATGGAGATCGTTTACGACAAAGCTGTATATGGGAAATTCATGAATGCACCCTCGAATGAAGCGAGTCGCTTCGGGGTACCAGTAACTTCGGGAGCGATCGAAAAATGAATAAAAGAACCCATGAAAATTTCCAAACAGCGTGATGAAGCAAGCGGTTACAACGCCACTCGCGATCGCGGCCTTGGATTTTTGAAATTGCCGGTTCGCCTCCAAACTCAAAAAATAAATGCCCGATCCGATGGCAAAGCTCTCGACAAACGTGAGAGCCATCAAGTTCGACATCTGCAGATGGTAGGCAATGCTCGGAGGCACGCGTGATAACCGAAATAACACGGCGGCGATGAAATGACCGAAGTAATAGTAATTGATGGCTTCGCCACCCAGGAAATGATCCTTCGGCGGAAGGAAAGAGCCGCGTAAAATCGAATTGATGAATCCGAAATCCATGAATTTTTCGAGATTGTAGAGATTGGGAGTGTAAAGGCGAAAAAAGGTCCAGACCAAAAAGACAAGAGAGAACAAGACCTCTTCAAGTAGGATAAATTTTCGAGAGACTTGAAGCGCCTTCCGTTTGGCCGCCGCCTCTTTTTTTGGAAGCCCTTTTTTTACGCGCAAGAAAAACCAAAGTGGTGCGGCGACCAGGATGACTATGGCGAGACAGATTTCAAAACTTGCTTCGAACCATTTGAAGGAACCGAGCAGCCAAACAACCCAGCTCACCAACAAAATTCCAATTATCTTAGAGAAGGCCCACCCTCGATCCGGCAATTCGTTAAAAAGGTGTCTCGTAAGAGGCCAGACGGCGAGACCTAGTATCTCAACTGTTAAAAGAAATTGCACAAGAGATTCCAAGTCAATCAGAGAAGAACTGACCGCAGACTTGGCATCGGCGGGCTCGCGCTTTAGCACGTCGATTAGAGCGTCGATGTTCGTAGTAAAGGCGCGGATGGCGCCCACAACGTCGCCGTTCTTTTGCACCGCCGGCTTGAACCAGCGGTCGATGTTATGTTCGAATGCGGCGGCGTTTAAGGCGGAGCAGGCAAAATGAGCCTGGACCTCGCCGCTTCCGCCCTTCTGCGTGAACCCTACAAGGAATATCTTGCCGTCCGCGGGCATATGGCCTCCAAATAGAGGAATACGAAGTTTAAGTGCAAAAGAATGGCCATCCAAGGCCGAGGCATCCAACACAATGACAACGGCCCAGTGCTTTCCATTAAGCTCACCGGCGAGGTCGCGCAGCGCCTGCGGATCGATAGGGATTGGCGTCCGACTCAGTTCACCGATAATAAAGACAGACTTATCCGGGCCCCAGCCGCTGACCACTTGCTCCAGGGTTTG
>DATHJP010000143.1:0-2506 GCA_035489695.1 Terriglobales bacterium | reverse complement strand
TGCCGTCGGGGCTGAAGCGGGGTTGCCCCTGATGCCGCAGATCGTACTCGAACATTCACAGGACCTGGCCGGAATCAAGAGAAACCAGGGAGATCGTTGGCCTCTGGGCTTTGAAATCGTAGGTACCCAGCACAACCGTCTTTCCGTCGCGGGCAACGTCAAAACCCGCGTTGAATTCCGCAAAATCCTTTGTAACTCGTTCCGGCTGACCTCCGTCGATGGACACTTTCATATAGGCAGGAACAGTCATATCCATATAAAAGACGGTTTTGCCATCCGGGGAGCACATCGGAAACATATCTCTCTTGCCCTCGGTGAGACGGTGCAATCCGGTGCCTTCCGCTTCACTGCGCCAGATGTTCACCGAGAGGGTTTTCAACATCCTGCGCGCGAAAACAAGGTGGCCGTCGCTGCAGCCGTTAGGCTGCATCGCCGCAGACTCCTTTTCGGAAGCGATCTCCCCCTTGAGTTCGCCGTTCGGGCTGATCTCCCGAATGGATGACCCCTGCTCGGTCAGCAGATTGCCATCTCTCGCCCAGGCGACCACCGGCACGGAATCTCCCGAACTTACCTGCCTAGCGTCGGAGTAATCGGCCTTTAGGCCTGAACTCACATAGACGTCGCGCACCGACTGGCGCATGACAGTGGCAATGGTCGCGCCATCGGCGGAGACACTCAAGTTGGCATAGTCATTTGTGTCGGCGGTAATTGGACGAAACTTGCCATCCGGATAACTGATCAGCCCAACCTGCTGCCGGCTGAAGTTTGTTTCCGTGCTTGAGTAAATTACTGCCAAGGCTCTTCCATCGGGCAGCCAGGACACGTTGGTTAGCACTGTGTATGGCGGCCTGGATATCGTCCTCTGGGCACCGGTGTCCGGATCAATCGAAATCACTGCGCTTATGCTGTCTTCCGCCTGATCGAAGCTCGTACCGACGATCGCCTTTCCATCCGGCGACCAGGCTGAATCCGATACCACATTGGCCATTGGACCGGCGAAAATGCTCTTTTCGTTGCTGCCGTCGGCATTTGCGATGAGGAGGTGGTACTTGCCAGGGTCGGGATCGTTGGCGCGTATGAAAGCGAAGCGCCGCCCGTCGGAAGAAAAACTTGGATTCGTGTCTATATCCTTGACCAGAAGTTGTGGAGTTCCACCCAGCACGGGGATGCGGTATAGATCGTACTCCTGAGACGCAGGACCGCCGACCAATTGGGTATGCGAAAAGTAAATGTGGCTGCCATCGGGAGAGAAGCGCAGGGCGGAGTATTGCACATGCTCTGGCGGAATGATCTGCACGTTGCTTTCGCTGGCCAGATGGCGCAGCCACAATGATTCATTACCCTCGGTATTCAACACGTAGGCCAGGTAGTTTCCGTCGGGAGACATAGCCCCGATCCGCGCATTGTGAGTGCCGCTGATCTTGGTGATCTTGATGCTCTGGAAAGGCTGGCTACGGGCGTAGAAAAACAAGCTGTATATGCCGAATGCAGCCGCGGCGATCAGTAGCAGTACGACGGCGACCATGACTCCAACGCCGGCTTTATGCTGGCGCGCGGCCGCAACCAGGTCCGAACCACTGGAGCCGCGCTCGGCTCCTGCGACGGGCACGTTTGCACTCGAAACGCGAACGGCCACGGAATCCTGAACCTGGAGCCTTCCCGACTCGGTGTCGCGCTTGAGCCGCTTGAGATCGCTTCTAAGCTCGGCCGCGGCTTGGTAGCGCAGTTCGCGATCCTTCTCCAACAGCTTGCTGATGATGTCTTCCAGCTTGGGTGGTACTGTCGGATTCAACCGTATCGGCGGCAGCGGAGTTCGATTGAGGATACCGTCGAAGATGGTTGCTGAAGTTTCTCCCGGGAAAGGCAAAGCTCCTGTGGCCATCTCATACAGCACCGTCCCGAAGGAAAATAAATCGGTGCGGGCATCGAGATCCTTGCCCTTGGCCTGCTCTGGGGACATGTAAGCGACGGTGCCAACCGCCGCGCCGGGGCTTGTCAGAAGCTCATGGCTGTCGGCGATGGTGGCCGCTGTGGGCCCCACGGACTGCGCTTTCGGCAGGAGGGCAACTTTGGCCAGCCCAAAGTCCAGGATCTTGGCGTGCCCCCGTTTAGTGATAAAGATATTAGCGGGCTTAATATCGCGATGAACAATACCTCCGGTGTGCGCGGCGTCCAGCGCATCCGCCACCTCGATGGCTACCTCCAGCAGCGTCTCAGTCTCTAATGGTCGTCCCGCGATGCGGTGCCTGAGCGTGACGCCATCCAGAAACTCCATCACGATGAACATCTGCCCATCCTGCTCGTTGATTTCATGAATTGTGCAAATGTTGGGATGGTTCAGAGCAGAAGCGGCCCTTGCTTCACGGCGAAAGCGGCCCAAGACTTGAGCATCTTTGGCCACTTCGTCGGGCAAAAACTTCAACGCAACAAAGCGATTGAGTTTGGTGTCCTCGGCTTTGAATACTACGCCCATCCCGCCGGCGCCCAGCTTCTCGATGATGCGATA
>DATHJP010000142.1:0-2111 GCA_035489695.1 Terriglobales bacterium | reverse complement strand
TATTGGAAGCGGTTTTGTCGAACTGCTCCCTCTCGACAGCACCGAGGCCAAAGCCATTGCCGATGTCATGAAACGCTACGAGAACGTCCGCCCGCAGCTCGCCGATGCCACCCTGGTGTATTTGGCTGACCGGGACGGGATCGACACCATTTTCACTCTCGATCAGCGTGACTTTTCTGTGTATCGCTCCGCCCGTAGGCGTCCGTTTCGGATCATTCCTGGCGCGCCAGGTCGATGACCCTCGCTTCCCGCTAAGACGAACCAGCGAGGTCACTTCCGACAGATGTCCCCCATATTTGTACGTACATTGCCGTACCGACAAAATGTTCCACGTGGAAGATTAGTCAACTTCTCGGGCGAGGGCCGCCCGCGCCACACAATCGTCTGATCACTGGTTACTGAACACTGGCCTGGCTACCTCTTCGCGATTGTCGGATTGGGGGTGTTCGGCTTTCCATCGCATGGCGGCGGTGATGCGGGTTCGTCCGCTGGGGTGGTCGAAGAAGATGAACTCTTCGATGGGGCCGGGATCAAGTTTGCGATATTCGCCGAGCATCAGGTCGACATTGGCCTCGCCGTCCGGCTGTTGGGCAGCGTTCAGGCCGTACATGTCGGCTTCGAATTCCATGGTGCGAGTGATGGTGTTGGTGACCGGCGTCATCAGGAAGAAATAAATCGCGATCACGGCAATTGCCACCGGCAAGACGGCGACATCTGTAATGCCCGCGATGCCCCATTGTTCTCCCCAGCGGGCGAGAGCGAAATTGATTCCCCAGTTCAGGAAGGCGAAGCCGATCACAAACAACACACCCAACATGACCAGCCCTTTGTAGGTGTGATTGAGGACGTAGTGGCCCATCTCGTGTCCCATGACGGTTTCGATTTCGGGCAAGGTGCAGCGCTTGAGCAGATTGTCGTTGAGAGAGATGCGCAACGTGCTGGCAAATCCGCTGACGTTGGCACTCACACGGTTGGACTGTCGGGATGCATCGAATTCGTACACTTCATTTGCGGGAATACCGTTGGCGCGCGCCATGCTTAGGATCGGATCCCGGACGCGGGCGTCTTCCAATTTCTTATACGTGTTGAACAACGGAAAGATGTAAACCGGAGCGATCAGACCAACGAATGCCTGCAATATAATTGCGACTACTGCACTCCATGCCCACCAATTCTTGCCCACACGGCGGACTACCCAGAACAACACCGTTAGGAATATGGCGCCGAGAACGATGTTGACTGCCAGCATGATCAACTGCTCGCGTACCCAAGGACCGAATGTCTGATTCAAGAGACCGTACTTGTGCTCGCGATAATAGGCTTCATAGACGGTGAGCGGGAAAGTGAGCAGAGCTACGGCGATGATGAACTGAATCCAGTAGACAGCGGGTTGGAGAAATCGCGAGCGGGTGATGCGGCCGGCGAAGTTGCGCATCTTTGCCGATGAGCGCAGGCGAAGCAGGAGGCGCATGACCAGGATGGTGTAGAGGAAGTCGATGAGGAGGAGCCAGTATCCGCCTTCGAAGTAAGCGTTGGAGCGGGCGCGCTGCGCGGGTGGCATCTTGGCGAGATAGGCGTCTACGGCAGCTTTGATTTCCGCTTCGCGAGAATTTGTTTGTGCCGTCAGTGACGGGAGCAGGACAGCAAGCAGCACGAGGAGAATAATGATCCGCGTTGTACGCATGAGCGGCCTCCAATGAGCATCGGATTTGCCAACAGCATCAGTGGAACTCCAGGGTGATGAACTTGGCCTCGGCTTTCCCGACGTTGGTCAAAGTGTGGGAGTAGCCGCCGGGCAACCACTTCACATCGCCGGATTTGAAATATCCAAGCATGGGGCCCTGACCGACGACATCGCTACGAATTTGGAGATCGCTGACCGCGACCAGTAAGTGCGGACCGGTGTGATGATGCTTGGGAAGCATCGCTCCCGGTTGCAAGGCGACTTCGGTGACGCGGACGCCGTCTTTGACGAAGAGAATATCCTGCGTGCCGCCTTCGAGGATATGCATACCGCGCTCTTCGTCCCACTTGGGCGGAGGAGATTTGTGCGCCTTTTCATCCTGCATGAACTCGATGGTGACGTTGCGGAATGGCCGGTCGGAAAGATT
>DATHJP010000141.1:0-2840 GCA_035489695.1 Terriglobales bacterium | reverse complement strand
CAAAATCCGCCGAGGCGGAGAACCGGCCGGCGGCAAGCTGGAGCTTGATGTCCTCGCTTCGAATGTGCTTGATGTAGCTTTTGCCTCGAGTCAGCGAACTCACCTTTGCCGGATCGATATCCAATCCCAGCACCTCCACTCCCGATTTCGCGAACTGCAGAGAAAGCGGAAGCCCGACATAACCCAAACCCACAATCGCAATTTTCATATCCGTGTTCAGACTGAGGCACAATCCGGCAGTCCGGGAAAGGCCCCGGACGCCGACAACCCG
The DNA here is from genome assembly GCA_035489695.1 of Terriglobales bacterium. Lineage (GTDB taxonomy): Bacteria > Acidobacteriota > Terriglobia > Terriglobales > Acidobacteriaceae > 40CM-3-55-5. The sequence goes on along the minus strand of DATHJP010000141.1, from coordinate 2,569 downwards.
GAAACAATGACGCTTCTCATTTCCCCGCAAAGCCCCGAACTCCCGCGACTGAATTCCGCAATCGGCAACGGGCCGGGCGAAACCAACTGCTGAACCGCACCCCGTTTATGATTGAATTCCACCAGTATTGCAAGCGCGATGGCTCTACACCGCCTTGGCAGGGGTGTTTCCGGAGGAGTTTCGGCGCCGAGCACAACAGTTGCTTACCTGGCGGAGCGTGTGCGGTCTTGTGAGTAGTGCTTGCAATTGAACTTCGGAGAATATAAAAGCCCCCCATGGCATTGCCATTTCTCAGCAGCCAGGTCAAACGACTTGATCAGATCATAGCCATCGATTTAGGTGCTCGTACCACGAAGGCAATCCACCTCCAACGCAAGAGCGGCGAATTGATTCTTCTGAACTTCGCGCTTCAAGACCCCCCGGCTTATGAAAAGGGCCTGTCGCCGGAGTTGCTGGGCGAACACCTGGGAGCCATAAATCAGGCCTTGGGCGGTCGCACCAAACAGGTGGTCCTCGCAGTCGGCGCGGCTGATTCGCTGGTGCGCCACGCGGAAATGCCGATGGTCCCGGTGGCCGACATGCGTATCATGCTCAAGTACAATTCCAAAAATTATCTCCAACAAGACCTGCCCGATCACGTGTTTGACTGTTACGTCATTCCGCCTCGACCCGGCGCCAAGTCGGAGGCTCCCAAGGCCGGACAAAAGGCCACCGTCCTCGTGGGCGGCGCCAAGCGACAGTTCATCGATGACTTGCAGGTGGCCGCCAAAAATGCGGGCCTGATTACCGAACAGATCGTTCCCAGCCTCGTCGGTCCTCCCAACGCATTCGAAATGGCCAGGCAGGATATCTTCCACAAGGAGGTGGTCGCCCTCGTGGATTTTGGCTTCAAGAATTCATCCATCAGCATTCTCTTGAACGGAGAATTGATGCTCAGTCGCGTGGTCGGGATCGGCGGCGACCGGTTGACCAGCGGCGTCGCCGAGGCACTCGGTGTCAGCTACGCAGAAGCCGAAGGAATAAAGGTTGGCCTTCCCGACGAAGTTCAGTCCACGATGGTAACGCTCCTCGCGCCCTTGGGCCGCGAACTGCGCGCTTCCATTGATTTCTTCGAGCACCAGCAGGACAAAGCGATCACCCAGGTGTTCGTTTCGGGCGGGTCCGCCCGCTCGGACTATATCATACAGATTCTACAAACCGAATTGATGGTTCCATGTGCCAGTTGGAACCCGACGACTTTTCTGAGGATGGCCCTTCCTCCTCAACAAACGAGCGAAGTTGAACAGATTGCGCCGCAACTGACAGTAGCCATCGGCGCGGCGCTGGCAGTATTGTAAGCCCTATGCCGATCCGCATTAACCTTTTGGCTGAGCAACAGGCAGCGGAAGAAATGCGCCGCCGCGACCCGGTGAAGCGCGCGACCTGGGCATCCGGTGTGATCGTCGGCATCATGGTGCTTGTGAGTGGTTACTTGCAGTTCAAACTGATGGGGGCCATGCGCGAGGTGAACCGGTCCGAGTCTGAATGGAAGAGAATCGAGCCCGAGTACACGAAAATCACGTCCAACTTGAACAAAACTGCCGAAGCGGAACACAAGTGGGAAGCCCTGCAAACCCTCGCCACCAATCGTTTCCTCTGGGCGACACCGCTCAACGCGTTGCAATATGTGATGCTTTCAGTCGAGGACGTTCAGGTGACCCGTCTCAAAACCGACCAGTCATACTCCATCACCGATGCCATAAAGCCCTCGACCAACACCGTCGGTGGCGTCTCGCGGGGCAAACCGGCCACCTCCCGGGAAAGGATCCTCGTCACAATCGACGCCAAGGACGTCTCCAAACGTCCCGGCGATCAGATATTCAAGTTTCAGCAAGCCATCACCAATTACGCTTATTACAGAACCAACTTGCAAAAAACGGAATTGACCGGTCGTTCACCCCGGCAGGAAAGCGGCGCCAACATGCGGCCGTTCGTTACCTTTGTAATCGAATGCCAGTATCCCGAAAAGGTTCGTTAGCATGGCCAGACTCTCCAAAGACAAACGCGATCGACTGATCCTGGTGATCATTGGCACCATCGCCGCCTGTGCCGGCCTTTGGTTCGGCGTGATCAAATCACGCCAGGGGCAATTGGTGGAAAGCAAAGTGAGGCTCGCTGCCGCAGTCGATAAACTTGAAAAAGCCCGGGCCCGCGTCAAACAGGCCGGCAAGGTCGAGGCCGACATGGAGAGTGTCACGGTGAAATTAAAGGCCGTTGAAGACACCATGGCGACAGCCGCGGATCTCTACTCGTGGGCGTATCTCTTGCTTGAGAGGGCACGAGCCGGACACGACGTCAACATCATCGACGTCACACGTCCGGCAAAGGGCGATGTCGGGATGTTGGCACAGTTCCCGTACGACGCCGCGATTTTCTCGGTCCGGGGGACGGCTTATTACCACCAGTTTGGAAAGTTCCTTGCTGATTTTGAAAACAGGTTTCCTCACTTTCGCGTTCAGAATCTTTCACTGACTGGGAGCGAAGCGGCTGGATCGGACGCTTCCGGCGGTCACCCAGGTGACGAGAGGCT
>DATHJP010000140.1:0-7331 GCA_035489695.1 Terriglobales bacterium | reverse complement strand
ACTTTGCGCTGGGCGAATAGAATCCGTGCGTGTTAATGCGGAGAGAATCATGACGAACGTGGCGGGGCATCGGGGCTGGAGTTGGCCGATACGCGTGGGAGCGGCCACTGGCGCTCTGGCATTACTGTTGGTGCTTGGGCGGGTCTTAGTTATGACCCCATCGGCGGAAGCGCATACGGATGTGACTTTTACTTTAATCTACTCGTTTAAGGGCAGTCCGGATGGATCAAGCCCCGAAGCCGGTTTGATTCGGGACGGGGCCGGCAACTTCTACGGCACCACCTCATCGGGCGGCCCTAGCGGCTACGGAACGGTGTTCAAGCTGGATGCGACGGGCGCGGAAACCGTGCTGTACGGCTTCACCGGAGGGGCGGATGGTAGCAATCCGTTTGGCGGTTTGGTCCGGGACGCGGCCGGCAACCTCTACGGCAATACTTACAGGGGGGGTGGAAACGGATGCGCCTCTTACGGCTGCGGAACAGTGTTCAAGCTGGATACGACGGGCACGGAGACCGTGCTGTACCGCTTCACCGGAGGGGCCGACGGGCGAAATCCCTTGGGTAGTTTGGTCAGGGATTCGGCCGGGAACCTCTTCGGCACTACCTATTACGGCGGCAGTTCAAATAATTGCTATCAAGGGTGCGGGACGGTATTTAAGCTGGCTACGACGGGCGTGGAAACCGTGCTGCACAGCTTCACGGGAGATCCGGACGGGAATTGGCCGTGGGCAGGGCTGATCCGGGACGCGACCGGCAACCTTTACGGCACCACCCACCAGGGTGGTGGGGCTTCCGCCTGGGGAACGGTATTCAAGCTGGATACGACGGGCGCGGAGACCGTGCTCTACAGCTTCAAAGGAGACCCGGACGGAGGAGAGCCCGATGCAGGGCTGATCCTGGACGCGGCCGGCAACCTTTACGGCACTACTCACTACGGCGGTGGAGGCGGATGCCAGGACGGCTGCGGAACAGTGTTCAAGCTGGATACGACGGGCACGGAAACCGTGCTGCACAGCTTCCAAGGAAACCCGGACGGAGGAAGTCCCGTCGCGGGCCTAATTCGGGACGCGGCTGGGAACCTCTACGGTACTACGCTCTACGGCGGTGCTGTCGGCAAGGGCACTGTGTTCAAACTGGATACGACCGGCACGGAGACCGTGCTGCACAGCTTCACTGGGGCTGCCGGGGAATGGCCCACCGCAGGTTTGATCCGGGACACCGCCGGCAACATCTACGGTACCACCCCATACGGCGGCCGTGGGTTCGCTGGCGAGGTGTTTAAGCTCAGCCGTTGATTGAGATGGAAAGGGCCGAATCGCAACCTAGCGCGGATCTGCTGGTCACAGTTGAAATTCAGCCAGCACCAGTCAGAGTTTTTGTTAGACGCTCTAGGCCATCGCCGCTCTGGTTCCCTCATCTGAAACTGCTGCGGGCGATGGCGGATGCGGCGTGGCCACCCATTCGTTCATACGATCGATAACGTCTTCTACGGGAGCACCGGCGCGGACATCGGTCACATCCACAATGGCGTGCCAGTCGCGGCAGAGCTGACCGATTTGCTTGGGATTCACATCCAGCAGCAGCGTGACGTTATGCGTGTGCTCCAGCGCTTCGGCCTGGACATAAGGCAGGTCGAGCCCCCGCCGTGAAGCGGCGTTCAGAATGCGCATCAGCGTGCCCTGCGTGTTGCGATAGCGAATGTGAAAAACCTGCATGGCTTTCTCTCCTGGTAAACCTATTCTTCTTCGAACATCATTTCTGATAGCGCCGCCCCCGATGGCACCATGGGAAACACGTTTGCTTCCGGTTGACAATCAAACACCAGCAACTCCGGCTCTGGCGATTGCAGGAAGCGGTCGAGCACGTCCGCGGTTGCTGCTGCGACGGGGAATTCGCTCATGGCTTCCTCTGAGACCCGTTGCGCATGAATCTTGTAAGCCTTGGCGATGGCAACGAAATCGGGATTGTCGCTTAGATCAGTCTCCGCATAATTGCGTTTGTAGAACAGTTGCTGCCACTGCCGCACCATGCCGAGATATTTGTTGTCCACGATGACCAGCTTGATGGGTAGTCCCAGCCGGTGAACCGTGGCGAGTTCCTGAATATTCATCTGGAAGCCACCATCGCCGGAAACGCAGAGGACAGTCGTATCCGGCCGCGCCAACTGGACCCCAACCGCAGCCGGCAAAGCGAAACCCATCGCGCCTAAACCGCCCGAAGTAATGAATCCTCGGGGAGACGACGAACGATAACGCTGGGCTGCCCACATCTGGTGCTGACCAACATCCGCGACGATGATGCTGTCGGCCGGAAGGCGGCTGAAAAGTTCGTCCAGAAAACGGATAGTGGGTTGAGCTAATCCTCGGGGATCAAGTTCGGCGCGTTCTGTTCCACCGGCCACCGCACGCCAGTCGCTCCAGTTGGGCAACGAGACGCGAGCCACCGCTTGATGGACAGCGGGAATTGTTTCAGCCAGGTCGCCGATGACAGGAAGCTCACAAGCTCGTACCCGGTCAAGCTGCGCCGGATCAATTTCAAAGTGGACGATGCGAGCGTGCGGAGCGAAGCGCGTCGGATCTCCAGTCACGCGGTCGTCAAGTCGGGCGCCGAATACCAGCAGCAGATCGGTTTCGTGCAGCGCCATATTCGCCGCGCGCGTACCGTGCATCCCCACCATGCCGAGGTAGTAAGTCGCCTCGGGTGGAACTGCTCCTAGTCCGTGCACGGTAGCAAAAGTTGGAATATTCAGATCATCCAGCAAACGCCGCAATTCCGGAATCGCGCCGGAAAGCTTCGCACCTGCACCCACCAGGGCCACTGGCTTCTTCGCCTGTTCGAGCAGAGCGATCAAAGTTTCGCAAGTCGAACCTGTGTGAACGTCTGCCGGCTTGGCATGAGGAATGAACTTCGCGGGTCCGCGAAATTCCATCGTCGCTTTCAGCAAATCGACGGGAAGATCGATCACCACCGGACCCGGACGTCCGCTGCGCGCCCAGTGAAAACCCTGCGCGATCACGTCAGGAATCTCTTCAATCGAGCGGGCCAGACAGCTCCACTTAGTGAGCGAAAGCGTGAGGCCAAAGACATCCGTCTCCTGAAACGCATCGGTGCCGATCAGATTGCTGCGTACCTGGCCGGTGATGCACACCAGGGGAACTGAATCCATCTTGGCATCCGCGATTCCGGTGACCAGGTTCGTCGCACCTGGTCCGCTGGTGGCGATGGCGACGCCCACTTTGCCCGTGGTGCGAGCGTATCCCTCGGCGGCAAATACCGCGCCCTGTTCGTGTCGGGTGAGGATGTGCCGGATTCCGCTGCCATCGAGCGCGTCATACAACGGCATAATGGCGCCGCCGGGATATCCGAACACCAGGTCCACGCCTTCGGCCCGCAGACACTGCAAAACGATGTCAGCTCCTCTAAGCATTTACGACCTGTGGCTGCGGTTTTTCGGTAGCACCGGACTTCTTTCCTTCTTTGGGGAGCCATGACATCATGGCGCGCAAGCGAGTCCCGACTTCTTCGATGGAATGACGTTTTTCTTTTTCGCGGAGAGCGGCAAAATTGCGGCCGCCTTTTTTGTTTTCTTCAATCCATTCGCGGGCAAAACTGCCGTCTTGAATGCGCGCCAGAATTTCTTTCATCGCAGTGCGCGTGGAATCTGGGACCACCTGCGGGCCACGAGTAAGATCGCCGTACTCGGCGGTGTTGGAGATGGAATAGCGCATCCGCGCCAGCCCACCTTCGTAGATGAGATCGACGATCAGCTTCATCTCATGCAGACACTCAAAGTAGGCGACCTCGGGCTGATAACCAGCCTCGACTAGTGTTTCGAATCCCTTCTTGATGAGCGAAGTCAATCCGCCGCAGAGGACAGCTTGTTCACCGAACAGATCGCTCTCGGTTTCTTCTTTGAATGTTGTTTGCAGAACTCCCGCGCGGGTCGAGCCAATTCCATGCGCGTAGCAAAGTGCATATTCCCGGGCGCGCCCACTGGCATCCTGGTGGATGGCAAGTAGAGAAGGAACGCCGCGGCCTTCCGAATAAATACGGCGCAGCAAATGTCCGGGACTCTTGGGCGCGATCATAACTACGTCCACATCTTTCGGCGGAACGATGGTTTTGAAATGAATGCTGAAGCCGTGGGAAACGCCGAGAATTTTTCCTGGACGGAGAGCCGGCTTGACAGCCGATTCGTAGAAGTCGCCCTGAGTTTCATCCGGGGTGAGAATCTGGATCCAGTCCGCGCGCTCGGCCGCTTCGGCGGGAGACAACACCAATAGTCCGTCTGCTTTTGCTTGCTTCGCGCTGGGCCGCTTGGCATCGAGTCCGACCACAACGTTGTAGCCGCTGTCGCGCAAGTTTTGCGCTTGGGCATGTCCCTGGCTTCCGTAGCCTAGAATTGCGATCACTTTGCCCTTCAGGGCGGCGGGGTTGGCATCGTGCTCATAGAAAACAGTTGCCACGAGTCTCTCCTATAAGTTCAATTGAAAAACAGGGGACATCTAAGTCCCCTGTTCTCCTTGGTTTGTCTCGCGTAAGGACATGACCGGCGGAAGGCCTGGAGACAGACCGACCGGTCGGTCGGTTAATGAATGTTAGTGTTTGCCCACAACCCTGTCAAGTCTAAAAATTAGCTTGCGATTAGCATTCCGGTTTCCTGCTGTATATCCTGTTCGCCAATGACTCGCGAAACTGCCACTGACTCTCGCCAGGACATCTTGCACACCGCAGCACGCCTTTTCCAACAACGCGGCTACGACGCGACTTCCATGAACGACGTTGCGGCCGCGCTGAAGTTGAGCAAAGGCGGCCTCTACCATCATTTTCAGAGCAAGGACGAAATTCTTTTCAATCTGATGGATCACGCCATGGACATCACGCAGCAGCGCGTGATTGACCCGGTGCGCGGCATCGCTGACCCGGAACAACGCCTGCGTATGCTCATCCGATTGCATATCGAAGTCGTACTCAGCGAGCGTGATCGCGAAATTACGGTCATGCTGCATGAGAATCATCCACTGCCGCCCCCGTTGCGCCGACGCATCAACTCGCGCAAGAAAGACTATGTGCACTTTATGGAGAACCTGATCGCCGAAGTGCAGGGAGTACGGAAGTCCAAAGGGGTAGTCAGTCCGCGGGCAGCGGTGTTCGCGCTGCTGGGAATGATTAACTGGATTTATCAGTGGTATAAGCCGGAAGGGACACTTCAGGGAGAACAGCTAGCCCACCAGTACACCGCGATTTTCTTCGCCGGAGCATTCCAGTGAGTGGTCAGCGTCAGCAAAACTTCTTCGATATTGCCCAATTGGAAAGCTCACGAAAAAAAAGCGCAAAGTCCTATCTCGAATTTCTGCGTGTGTCATCCTTGAGTGCCGGCGTTTACGTTCTGGCTGCCGGGAGCACGGATACTCAAAAGCCCCACCGTGAGGATGAGATGTATTACGTGGTCCGCGGTCGTGCACGTATGCGGATAGGCGGGGAAGAGCAAGCAGTAGGTGCAGGCAGCATTATCTTTGTTGCGGCAAATGTGCAGCACAGCTTCTACGAAATCGCGGAGGAGTTAGTTGTGGTGGTGTTCTTTGTCCCGGCGGAAAGCTAGGTGTGGTTTTACTTCCGGAGTCCTGCCTAATTACTGCGCGGCCGCTTCCTTGCGCGGAATCCAATAAATCTCTTCCTTCAGCACATCTTTGGTAAATCCAATTCGCTGCAGCATGCCTTTGCCATGTTCGATCATTTCCGGATGGCCACACAGATAGCCGACCGTGTTCGCACCGGTAAGGCCCCACATGTCAGCATATTTGCGCAGCACGTCATCCACTCGCCCAGTCTCGCCGATCCACTTTTGATCGTCCCAGGGACGGCTGACTGTGGGTACGTAAGTAAGCCAAGGGACGTCGTGGGCGATTTTTTGCAGCTCGTCACGATATCCGAACTCCCAGGAACGGCTGGCGCCATTCAATAGGAAGAGTTTGTGCTCGCCGGTAAATTTTCCTTCCTTCCAATCTTTGTGCAGAGTGCGGATATAGCTGACAAATGGCGCAATTCCAGTAACTGTGCAGACCAGCAAATGGTTGGTGCGTCCGCTGCTGGTTTGCAGCGTAAAGCGTCCCTTCGGCACTTTTCGCATTTGAATTTCGTCGCCCACTTGCAATTTGTAAATCAGAGGGGTCAGTTCACCCCGGGGGACGAGCTCAAAGAAAAACTCGATTTCGCTTTCGTAGGGGGAGGAAACAATCGAGTAGGCTCGCTCGTGCCGTTTTTCCGGGTCCTGGACTCCTAACGTCGCGTACTGTCCGGGGGCGAACTTGAACTCACCGCCGGGCTGAATGCGAATCATCCAAAGATCGGCGGAATAATCCGCACGCTGGGTAATTCGGGCGCGATAAAACTTTTCATCGCCAGTGGTCACGATAACTCCATGCTTGAGTGGCGACCCAAGCCCTAGTTTACAACTTTCGCGTCATCCGACTTCAAGGTGCCACTGCGGTCTCTTTGGATTTGCGAAATGAAGAATACACTGCTGCAGTGGCCACGATGACATTGGAAACAATTACGGGACGAGCGTGGATGGAGATGCCGTAGGCTATCCAGAGCAGCGCCGCCAGTGCTTGAATCCAACGCAATCTCTTGGGATCCCTGAAGAAATAAGAAATGGCGAAGACCAGCGTCGCAACCCATCCAATCCATTCCACCCATTCCGGCATGTATGTCCTCCGATGCTTTGCAACTACTTACCCAAGACCAACACCACGAATGAATCCGGCAGAATGGTGTGTCTTGGATGCGGCTGTTCCGGCGTAGGCGCCGGCGGTGGCCCGAACTTTGCCGTCACAGTGAAAATCTGGTGAGTTTTGGGATCAAGCGCCATGGTGCGAGCGCCTTCCTGGGTCGGCACATTCTCTGCCACACTAAACTTGCCAGGCGATTCTTCCTGCACCGCGGTCAGAACGCCTTCCCCGCACGAAGCGAATGCCAGATTAGTTTCCGGATCAAAGGCTGCGGCATCCACTCCTCCACCAATTGGAACTGTGGTGATGAGTTTGCCGCTGTCGGCGTCCACGATGGCCATTAATTTGTTGTCGCAGGCGGAAAAAAGTCGTCGATTCTTGACATCGATAGCAAGCCCACTTGGTTCCTGGCACGGAGCCAGCGGCCAGCGCGATTTCACTTCCAGCTTGTTGGGATCAAGTGCGAGCAACTGGCTCTTATCTTCCAGGTTGACAAAGATTTCACCCTTACCATCGCTGACTGCGAATTCGGGCTTTCCATCCAGTTTGATGGTGCCGACGACTGTGCCTTTGGCGGCATCGATAGCGCTTGCGTCGCCAC
>DATHJP010000139.1:0-5528 GCA_035489695.1 Terriglobales bacterium | reverse complement strand
AACCAATCTCTGGAGCCGATGACCAGGATTGAACTGGTGACCTCTCCCTTACCAAGGGAGTGCTCTACCAACTGAGCTACATCGGCCTACTACTTCCACTCACCCGGCCCGAACTCTGAGCTCCCTCGCTCCGCTCGGGATTTCGCCAGCGGACTAACGCCCGCTATACGGCTCAACTTACCAAGGGAGTGCTCTACCAACTGAGCTACATCGGCCTAACTACTGGCCCTCACCGCTATCATCCGGATGCATCGCTTCTTTCCGACGCATTACTGTTTTCAGAGCGAACATTGCCAGAATCGCCAGCGTCACCACACGAATCTTCTGATCGCTGATAGTTGACCATGAGAGCGCTCCCAGGATCACATACGCGATCAACGCAATGGACAGACGATTCACTCGAATCCGTTCACTCGAATGAGTGGTGCACAGGGGAGGATTCGAACCTCCGTACCTCGCAAGGAGGAGCAGATTTACAGTCTGCCGGCTTTAACCACTCACCCACCTGTGCAGAAACGCCGACAGCCAGCTCTTCTTTTGTGCGCAGTCTCGTGCTGACAGAGGTCCTTGCGAAAAAATAGAAGAACTGAATGCGCGCGGAAATCCTCTCGCACGCAAACACCTCACTTGGAAAAATTTCCTTATGGAGTGCCGTTGGAAAATCTGTTATGCCGCCGCGCCGCCCTGCCCTGCGTTTCAGAATATTTCCTGGAGCTGGCGAAGGGATTTGAACCCCTGACCCTCTGATTACAAATCAGATGCTCTACCAACTGAGCTACGCCAGCAGTGTGGGACAATCGTCCTCTCGGACGCAAATACGTCCCCCGATCCCTTCCGGATGTCCGGGACAATTCTAAAAGTTACCATAACGGCAATCTACGTGCAAGCAGACCCCGGCTCTTGATAGTGGGTTAGTTTGAATTCTCTCTCGCACGCCAGCAATGGAAGCCGGAATCGCCAGCCACGTTTGGAGTTTGGGGGAGGTAGTGGGATTATTGGAGCGTGCTAATGATGAGGCTGCCTAATTCGGTATGGTTGGACATAATATCGCTGGTAGTGTCAGCGGACCTGCTCCAGGGGAGTATAACTGGACGCGGAAGAACAGTGGGGCGTGGGTCAGTACGTTATTGGCGCGGCCCATCATGGCTCCGCCCGATATTCGCGGTGTGTGGGCTTGGCTTCCTGGCATTCGCCTTCTTCGACTTTTTTCAGAGATTTTCAAACTGATCCTTTATCGGCTCTAACTCCATTCCGACTCCTACCCTCCGACTTCCGCCCTCATATTTTCGCCGCAATGCTATGATGACCCCTTTCCCGGCGCCTCCTTCTATAATTTCAGAGAGCGCGAAAGCGGTTAGCCTTCCATGCGTTTTAGACGACGCCTTCCTATCCTCCTCGCGGTTGTGCTGGTTGCAGCGGCCGTCGCCTTGCTCGTCTTTTTGCGCAAGCATGCTCCTCCCGAGCCCGCCCGTCTGCTTCCCAGCGCCGACGGATTTGTATATGTCAGTTTGAAATGGATCCGGCGAGCTAACATCGGTGGTCAGTTACCGGCTGTCTCTCACGATCCCGAATATCAGCAATTCATTGAGGCTACCGGCTTCCAGTTCGAGCGCGATCTGGAAGAGGCCGCTTTCGCCATTCATTATCAAACAGAGTCGGCTGGAAAAAAGCCCACCCAGCCGCGCTTTTCGGAAGTATTCATCGCGAAGATCCAGGGCGACCGCCTGCGAGCGTATCTGCAAAAGATCTCCGGTTCGGTTGAGAACTATCGCTCGGTGGACATTTATTCCATACCACTTGAAGGACGCACTCTGCGGGTAGCGATTCTGGGTGTCGACACCGTGGCCGCCTCGAACCACGATGATCCGCTAGTGATCCGCGGCATTGTCGATCGGTCGCGCAAGATGGCATCGCCCTTCGGCGGTCCGGCGCTGTTGCGGCAATCCTACAAATATGTTCCTTTCGCCAGCCTGGCTTGGGCGATTTTCAAAGTGGATCCATCAGCTTCCATGTCTGGTCCGCTGAATTTCATACTGCCGCCGTCAGCTGTGGTGGTCGCCTCCATCCGCTACCTCGGGACAGTGCATTTCAAAGCGGAGGCTTTTACCGCCAGTGAGGATGACGCGAAACGGCTTACCGAACAACTGACCGCATTTCTCAAAATCTTTCAAAGCATGGATATCACTGTTCCCGCGCAAGGCAGCGATCCGGATATCAAGCAATTATTCGATAATCTCAAGGTTGAACAACACAAAGATCGCGCGGTGCTGACCACAATCGTGCCGCCGGGTTTCATACGTAAGGCGCTGGCGGAGCCACCGAAGCCTTCCGACTCGCCACCGGCAGAGAATCCGCCTTCTTCCACGAATAACAACAAGATTCAGCGTAAGTAATGATTCGAAAGGCTTGTATCGAGAGCCATTCCCGGCCACTACATCCGACAGGTAGAATAGCTCTCAGATGTCAACCCTTCCTCTTCCTATCGCGGCCTTTGTGGCAGGCCTGTTTTCGTTCCTGTCGCCTTGCGTGCTGCCGCTGGTACCGGGCTACGTCTCGCTGATCTCCGGCGCAGGTGTGGAGGAACTGAAATCCCAGGAATCTCAGTTGCTGCGCAAGGTGATGCTGAATTCCATCGGCTTCATTCTGGGTTTCAGCATTGTGTTCATTGCGCTGGGCGCGATCTCGACTGAAGTCGGTCAGTTGATGGCGCGCTACAAGTCGGTGCTGGCACGCGTGGCCGGCGTGGTCATTATCCTATTCGGTCTGCACCTGACCGGAATTTTCAAGATCAATGCGTTGTACACGGACGCCCGCCTGCACAGCATTAAAGGCAGCAGCAGCTGGGGCGGGGCTTTTCTGATCGGCTTTGCCTTTGCTTTCGGCTGGACGCCCTGCGTGGGGCCGATTCTCGCCGTGATCCTTGGTTTTGCCGCGGCTCAGGATTCGGTATTCAAGGGTATTCTTCTGCTGGCCGTCTATTCGCTCGGACTGGCTGTGCCGTTTCTCATGACCGCGCTCCTCATGGGCCGCTTCATGAAGTTCTATAGCGGCTTCCGCCGGCACATGCACGCGGTGGAAGTGGCCAGCGGAGCGTTGCTGATCGTACTGGGAGCGTTATTGGTGTTCGGACGATTTACAATTATTTCAAATTACTTGTCATTCCTGAATCGATTTGCGCTGTAATCGGAGCTTCGCGTGAGACGTGATCCAGTTGTGATTATCGTGGTGGCTATGGTGGTCTCCGTGATGCTGATTGCCGGCGTCTACAAGTCACGCCGCTCTCCCGATGGAATCCCCGCTACCGGGCCGAACATGAAGGGAGAGGTGGCGCCGGATTTCACCTTGCAATCCCTCGACAACAAGACAGTTCATCTGTCTGACTTTCGTGGCAAAGCTGTGCTGCTCAATTTTTGGGCGACTTGGTGCCAGCCCTGCAAGATTGAAATGCCCTGGTTTGCAGAATTACAAAGACAATACGCCAGTGAGGGGCTACAAGTGGTGGGTATCGCCATGGATGACGCCAGTCCGGAAAATATCGAAAAATTTGCCAGGGACTTGGGAGTCAACTACCCCGTGCTGGTGGGCAAGGAAGAAGTGGGAACCGCCTACGGTGGCGTGCAATTCCTTCCCGCCACGTTTTACATCGGCCGCGACGGCAAGGTGGTGGACAAGGTGTTTGGTCTAAAAGGACGCGGAGAAATTGAGAGCAACATAAAGAAGGCACTGGCTCAAGGTCAGGCCGTTCAAGCACACAAATGAGATTGCTCGAGCAACATCTGAGTTATGCAGTCGCAGTCCTGGCCAGTGCTTCAAGCCATCTTTGCAATCGTGCAATGCGCTCTGCTCAAAATCTCGGAATCCATCTATTGGTTCTAACTTCTCTCGCCGCGGCGCAGGATATCCCTGGCAAGAGAATCCCTTCGGTAAACATGTTGCCGGCGCCCCTCATTACGGTGACGCGCGGGAAAGCGGGCACTGTGGACCTGCATTTCCGTGTAGGCGGTGGGTTCCACATTAACTCCAACACTCCGAAGTCCGAATTCTTAATTCCAACCGTTCTCAAGCTGACTGCGCCGACCGATATTGTGGTTGGCAAAGTGATATACCCGGCCGGCGAGGAAATGAGTTTTGCTTTTGCTCCCAGCGAGAAACTCAGCGTTTACAGTGGAGCGTTCATTCTCGGGGTTGTGGTACGACCTTTAGCCAGCGTTGTAGCGGGCAAATACGCTTTTCACGGTCAATTAAAATACCAGGCTTGCGACAAAGCGGCGTGCTATCCGCCCAAACAAACGCCCGTGGACTTTGAGGTCAAAGTCGTCAAGGGTGTGGCAGCGCATAGAAAAAATCCTGGACAGAGCCCGCACGTGCACCGGTGACCCTCTTTCGTTCGCCTGATCGCGATTCAGAATCCGCATTTGGAACGAATCCCGCAAAAGAACTTTCCCCCGGCCACAAGGCCTTCCGCATTCGCAAGAATGAAAATCGGCGTGCGTAATTTCTCACAACGATACTGACCGAGACATTTTCCAGCCAACAATAATTCTTAGTTTCAAACACTTACATATTGGTACGGCGCTTGCATGGTTTTTCTGTCTGTGATCATCCCTCGCCACATTTCGTTCTTGCTTGTTTTGCTTCTGGCAACCGTAACCGCAGGAGCACAGACCACTGCCCAGACGGAACAGTCGGAAACCGTCAAAGCGTTGTTGACGCGCATCGACAAACTTGAACAGCGAGTGGCAGAGCTTGAAGCCGGCAAGAACGCCGCTTCCACGCTCCAGCCCAACGGACAATCGCAGGGCTCGCAGATTCCCAAGGCTGAACTCGTGGAAGACAACCTAGCCGCACAAATACATGACGATCACCTGCAGAATGGAAGAGGGGTTGAGCCTCACTTTCCATCCATGCAGCTGCACGGATTCGGCGACGTCGACTTCTCTGCCACCGATGAACACGGTTCGAATAGTGGCTTCACCCTGGGACAATTCGTACTCCATGTAGCTTCGCCCTTGTCCAAGAGGGTGGCGTACTTCGGAGAACTCAGCTTCACTGCGGGGCCCACCAGTTACACCGCGGATGTCGAGCGGTCGATCATTCGCTACACCTATAACGATTACTTTAAACTTTCATTTGGTCGCTACCACACTCCGATCAACTACTGGAATACCGCTTTCCACCATGGATTGTGGCTGCAAACGACAATCAGCCGGCCCGAAATGATCCGCTTTGGCGGACGCTTCCTGCCCGTCCATTTTCTTGGAATGCTGGCGGAAGGCAACATTCCTTCCGGACCTTTGGGGCTGGGTTACGAGGTCGGCTTGGGCAACGGACGTGCCGGAACCATCAGCCGTGCCGGTGATGCTGGCGACATCAATAGCAACCGGGCTTGGGTGGCTCGAATATCATCGCGGCCCACGGCCTGGCGTGATTTCCAGATCGGCGGTGCCGTCTATCGGGATAAAATCACTCCCGTTCCTGCCCTTACTGGAAGCCCCACTTTTGGCGAGTGGATCTCAAGCGCTCAGATT
>DATHJP010000138.1:0-3733 GCA_035489695.1 Terriglobales bacterium | reverse complement strand
TAAGACCTGCGACCTGACACCGATACTTAAGCAGGCCAGCCCTGCAGAAATTCAAAAACTTTTTAGGAGAAAACATCTATGGCAAAGCAAATCGTACACGGAGAGGAGTCGCGTCAAGCGATTCTCCGCGGCGTCAACCTTCTGGCTGATGCTGTGAAGGTGACCTTGGGCCCCAAGGGGCGCAATGTTGTGATTGAAAAGAAATTCGGTTCGCCGACCATCACCAAAGACGGCGTCACCGTAGCCAAAGAAATCGAACTCAGAGATGGCCTGGAGAACATGGGCGCACAGATGGTGCGCGAAGTCGCCAGCAAGACGTCCGACGTCGCCGGCGACGGTACCACTACCGCTACCGTTCTCGCTCAAGCCATTTATCGTGAAGGCGTCAAGACTGTTGCCGCCGGCGCGAACCCAATGGCCATGAAGCGCGGCATCGAGAAGGCTGTAGCCCTGGTCTGCGGTGCTGCCGATCCCAAAACTGGCGAACGCGGCAAAGGCGAGCTTGATCGGCTCTCCAAGCCTGTAACCGGCGAAATGATTGCGCAGGTGGGAACGATCTCGGCGAATAACGACGAGACCATCGGCAAGATTATTGCCGAAGCGATGAAGAAAGTCGGCAAGGACGGAGTCATCACCGTCGAAGAGTCGAAGACACTCGAGACCCAGTTGGAAGTAGTCGAGGGAATGCAGTTCGATCGCGGCTACCTCTCTCCTTACTTCGTAACCGATCCCGAGCGGATGGAAGCGACTTTGGAAAATGCTTACATCCTGATTAACGAAAAGAAAATCAGCTCGATGAAAGATCTGTTGCCTTTACTGGAGCAGATTGCGAAGAGCAGCAAGCCGCTGCTGATCGTGGCTGAGGACGTTGAAGGCGAGGCGCTGGCCACGCTCGTGGTCAACAAACTGCGTGGCACGTTGCAAGTCTGCGCTGTTAAGGCGCCAGGCTTCGGCGACCGTCGCAAGGCCATGTTGCAGGACATTGCTACCCTCACCGGCGGCAAGGCGATTACCGAAGACCTCGGCATCAAGCTGGAGAACGTCCAGATGAGTGATCTCGGCCAAGCCAAAAAGATTACCGTGGATAAGGACAACACCACGATCGTCGAAGGCAAGGGCAAGCACAGTGAGATCGAAGGCCGGGTGAAAGAGATTCGCAGCCAGATTGACAAGACCACCAGTGACTACGATCGCGAGAAGTTGCAGGAGCGGTTGGCGAAACTGGTCGGTGGCGTGGCTGTGATCAAAGTAGGCGCCGCGACCGAGACGGAAATGAAAGAGAAGAAAGCTCGCGTCGAGGACGCCATGCACGCAACCCGCGCAGCCGTGGAAGAAGGTATTGTCCCCGGCGGCGGCGTGGCTCTGACCCGCTGCGTCAACGCTCTCGACAAGTTGAAGGTCGAGGGAGATGAGCAGATCGGGGTCAACATCGTGAAGCGCGCCCTGCAAGAGCCGCTGCGTCAGATCGCCGAGAATGCCGGCGAAGAAGGCGCAATCGTTCTGGGCAAGGTCAACGATTCGCGGGATAACAACTTCGGTTACAACGCCCTCACCGGCGAGTACGAAGATCTGGTCAAAGCAGGCGTGCTCGATCCTACCAAGGTCGTGCGCACTGCCCTGCAGAACGCCGGATCAATCGCTTCGTTGATGCTCACTACCGAGGCGCTAGTCGCGGAGATCCCAGAAGAGAAGAAGGGCGCTCCGGCAGGACCTGGCGGCCACGGCGGCGGCATGGGAGATATGTACTAAGTTAGCAGTCAGCACTCAGCAACAACGCAAGCCCCGTTCCGCAAGAGCGGGGCTTTTTGTTGCTTTCAATTCAACTTGGTTTTTTCGCGGTGAGGCGGTCGGAGATTTTGTCATATTGGGTTTTAGGCAAAATGCGGCGCGTCACTAAGTCCTTGGGGTCATCGTAGGGGCGTCCGGCAACAATCCGATCTGCCTGGACCGGCGTGATTCCGGGAAGCTTCAGCAGGTCGTCTTTGGTTGCAGTATTCAAATTGAGGGGCTTATCCCGGCTCCAGCCTTCGCGCACACCTTCGGCGACGGCTTTGGCGCCCTGCTTGATTTCCGCCGTGGCTTGAGCGGTTTTTTCTTTTATGTCTTCCGAACTCTGGTTTGAACTACAGGCGACCAGTCCAATCAATAAAGAGATCATCAACAGGGCGAGATAGTTGAGTAAGCGCATGGTGTTTCCCTCCGCCCGGGAATTTATCAGCTTAGATAAGCAGTGGCCAGTGGTCAGCAGCTAGTAACGGCAATCGGGGCCAAGGAAGCTGATTCTTCTATATTGCACTGACTGGCAACTGCCCACTGGCCACTGACCACTGCCTCCAAACTACTTTTTGTCGCTGTCTTTGGCTTCGCTCATCGCGGCTTTGTGACTGGCGCCTGATAGTGCGGCCATAAAAGGCGCCGCAGCGGCAGGTGGAGTTACATCGCCCAGCAAAATCTTCCGGAACGACATGCCTTTTCCGTAGATCGCTTCGGTCGAGTCATTGTCTTGCTCGATGACTGCGCCTTCCAGCGTGAGACCGGCGAATGCGCCCTTGGAACGGGAATAGGTTAGCAGTTCGGTATTCATCTTCCAGTCGGTTCCGGCGGACGCGTGACGTCCCACTGGACCGGCTGCGGCTGAACCTTCACCGCTGATCTGGAATTTGCTGGAGAGCAGATGCTGCAAGCCAGCGTCGTTCATGACCAGCATGACCAGATCCACGCCCTCGACGCCAATCTGAAGACCCGCGCTTCCGCCGCCTACGGAGACAAAAGCGGGAGCGCTCCAGCCAGTCTTGGTGCGGCAACTGCCGACACCGCGTCCGTGCTTGGCGCCGATAATGAATCCGCCTTTGACCAGATTCGGGACGACGAGGATGCATTTGCCGTTCTCCAGCACTTCTTCGGGGATGCCTTTGTCGGGCGTTGCCATGATTTCCTTGAGCACGTCGGCAGCCTTCTGCAGCCGGTCGGCAGCGTCCTCGCGGGCCGAAGCTGCCCAGCCAAAGCTGGCCAGTCCTACCAAACTTAACAACGACAGAATCAGAAATCGTTTCACAATTTCTCCTTGAAGTTCATAGATTTGTTCGTCACCGCCGGGCCTGGCTCCGCAACCTAGTCGCTCATTTCGCCGAACAGCAGGTCGCTGCTTGCGATGACAGGGATGCGAGACCTAATTTCAAACTGCGGTTCTACGACCGCTGAGCAGGTTAATGATCAGAACGATCACGGCCAGCACCAGCAACAGATGGATGAATCCGCCGAAGGTGTAGGAGCTCACCAGTCCGAGCAACCACATAATCAACAGAATCACGAAAATCGTCCAAAGCATAAGTCACCTCACGGGATGGAGTAAGAGACCGCTGCGACGCAGATACTCTGATGATTTTGCGGGGAAAGAGTTGTCACAGGCCAGGACTTTGAGACCATTAGGTGGGTACAGGAAATACTGTAGTGGATGTTCACAGGCGGCTGGGTCAATCGGGCGAATAGGGTATTGCTCCAGCTCTGGATTGGAATGAAAATTATCACAGGAGGAAAATATGAATCCTGATGTTTCGAGAAATCCTCAAGAGAGCAAAGGCAAGCTGAATTTCAAGTGCTCCGACGTAGGTCCCAAGAACTGTGACTGGCAGGTGAGCGGAAACAGCGAACAAGAAATCATGCCAAAAATCGAGCAGCATGGCCGCGAAAAACATAATATGACCATCGACGACGCAACGCGCAATAAGGTGCG
>DATHJP010000137.1:0-2377 GCA_035489695.1 Terriglobales bacterium | reverse complement strand
GGCTTTGGGTTATGATCCGACTTACTCCTACGATTACGACGGCCCGATCTACGCCTACGGGAATCTGCTGCCCGATCAGGTGATCGCAAATGTGCAGACCCAGTTACAGCAAGGCGGGTATTACTCAGGCCCAATTAATGGTTCGCTCAACTCGGCGACGCGAGCAGCGATTGCGAATTATCAGCGCGATCAGGGCTTGGTCGTGACAGCGACGGTAGACGAGGCGACGGTTGAATCGTTGGGTCTGGCCTAACGGAGCCGCTGAAAAGCTGGCATTTCGCGGCCTGATTGGCTTTAAACAGGACCGATTCCTGCGGGCCTCGGCTTCGACAAGAAATGACATGGCTAGTTTGCGGCATCTAGTTTTGAGATCCGTGCATTTTGCGACGCCCAACCGTACACTTTATGCAATGGCTCCTATGAACAATCTTCGAGGCACTCACATATGATAAAAATAATCTCCTATCTCGGTCTCGGGACCATGGGCAGCGGCATGGCGTCCAATCTTCTCAAAGCCGGGCATAAACTTACCGTCTGGAATCGCAGGGCACGACATCATCAAGCCAACTGAAATATCAGCTTCTATGAAGATAGGGCGCAGCGTATAGTGGCTCTAAAGTGAAACGTGCCTTGATCCTTGTTCTGGTGGGAGCAGGGATCGTTACGTTGATTTTGGGCTGTGAACGTTCGGCCAAAAAGGCGAGTTCCACGCAACTGCCACTAATTCCAGAAACGGATCCGTTAGCGCAGCCGAAGTCGCCTCAACAAGTTGGCGTACCGGTTGAGATGACTCGTGCGGCGATCCCTGCGGACAATCCGCAGACCCCTGAGAAAATTTCCCTGGGCCAGAGACTTTTTTTCGACCGTCGCTTGTCGGCTGACGGCACCGTCTCGTGCAGCACATGCCATGATCCTGCGCTCGCCTTCACCGACAGGAAGCCCCTCTCCGTCGGCATCCAAGGCCGCGTCGGCCAACGCAACGCACCAACCGTTCTGAATGCCTTCTATAATAAGACGCAGTTCTGGGACGGCCGGGTGAACACGCTCGAAGAGCAGGCGGCGCTGCCGATTGTCAATAGCGTTGAGATGGGCCACCCCAGCCTGGATGCGGCTGTGGCCCAGATCGCGACCGTCCAGGAATACAAGGAGGCATTCCAGCACGTATTTGGCCGCCCGCCCAATGGTCCCGATCTGCTGCGGGCTATCGCGTCCTATGAACGCACTCAACTATCCTTTGATTCTCCGTTCGATCATTTCATCGCCGGCGAGACGAACGCAATCAGTGAATCGGCGAAACACGGCTGGGAGCTCTTCAACACACAGGCCCGGTGCAATAAATGTCATGCGTTGACCGATACCCAGCGAGACGTCACCGTCTTCACGGACAACGACTTTCACAACATCGGCATCGGCATCATCCGACACAACGTCGTCGCGCTGGCGCGCCAGGCCGAACAGCTCATCAAGTCGGGCGATACTTCGGCCATCGATCGCGCCGCCATCCAGACGGACATGTCAGCGGTGGGCCGGTTTCTCATCACCAAGAAGGAGAAGGACATTGCCTCCTTCAAGACACCGGACCTGCGCAACGTGCTCGTGACCGGGCCGTACTTTCACGACGGCTCGATGGAGACCCTCTGGGACGTCATGGACCACTACAACAAAGGCGACGGCTTGCAGGATCCGTATCTCGACGAAGACATGCAGCCGCTCGCCCTAATCGAGAGTGATATTGACGATCTCGTCGCGTTTCTCGCGTCGCTAACGAGCGCGAACTACAAGGAACAGGGAGCGACGGAGTTGGCGCGCCAGCGGACAATCTCCCGGACGAATCGGCCCCAGCGCGACACAGCTCGGGCGTTTAGCCCGAAACCGCCGCGGCCCGCTCCGCCAAAGTAGGCTTGCGCTATCTCAAAAAAGGGAGCCGCAATACAAGCAAGTCCGGAGGCAACATCCATGAAGAATTTTAATGATCTGTCTGAACGCGAGGTTCTGGCGCTGGCCATTTCTCTCGAAGAAGAAGACGAACGAGTTTACGCCGATTTCGCGGAGGGATTAAAGGATAGCTATCCGGCATCGGGTTCTTTATTTGATGCGATGCGTAGCGAGGAATCCAGTCACCGGCGACGGCTCATTGAATTGTATCGCGAGAAATTCGGAGAACACATTCCGCTCATTCGGCGGCAGGACGTAAGGGGATTTGTGCAACGCCGCCCGGTGTGGCTCGTACGTCCCCTGGGATTGGATGTCGTGCGGAAGCAGGCTAGCGCGATCGAAGTAGAAACGCGCCGGTTCTATGAGAAGGCGGCGAGCCGAACGGAAGACGCCCACGTGCGGCAGTTGCTGGATGATCTCGCGCAAGAAGAGCGGACGCATG
>DATHJP010000136.1:0-20260 GCA_035489695.1 Terriglobales bacterium | reverse complement strand
CTATCGTTCCACCCCCGTACACCAGCGACAACAAACATGGCCCTGCCATCCATCGCAATTCCGCGCGGATCGCTGACAAACAGGAAGAAATACCAAGGTAAGAGTTGCTGACGATTTTTTCAGGATGCAAAATAGAATTTTGACGCGCTGTTTGAAACGCTCTTTAGCATGAGGAGCATAAATCGAGAGATTCATACTCACGAGGCGCAATTCACAACGATCGACGTCCGCGGGTACGAGAGTCGGATCGAGAACGATGGTGAATTATGAGCAGACTGTCTAATCTCAGCTCCTCATATTGCTTCACGGGTGTGTTTCTGTTGCGAGCGGGGAGGAAATTCCGTGGCTCGCAAAGTTAATTTCTCGCAGATCGCCCTCCTGGAATCCTTCAGCCGTCCACATTCACAGATCAGTGGTGCTACGGCTTCGCTTCCGAGGCTGTAAAGGCGTAATCGCCGGTGTATCCATCGGACCGAACCTGTATTGTGTATTTACCCCCGGAGGGAACTTTCCAATCAAAGTTGAGATGATCCAAACCGATCAGACCGAGCCGGGTTGTGTCACCAACCTTCATCACCCTGATCTCCAGGTTCGGGCAGGGCTGGCTGCACTTTCCTTCTATAGAGACTCTGGAACCGGGAGCCGCTGTGAAATCATAGAACTGCTGGGCTCCTTGCGCAGTTATGCGCCCAGCGCCTCGCGTGGGAGCGTCCGGCGATACGGTCAACGGCAGCCGGACTGCAACGTGCTGATCAGGCGGAACCGAGCGCAAAGAAAAGCTATAACGTGCAGGATCCTTGTCAGTCCTTGCCACAATGCGATAGGCCCCCCTCTGAGGCAGAACTTCGCGGCCCAGATCGTGACATCCCATTTGCCCATCCAGGCGATGGTTGTCAGGCGCAAGAATATCCAGGGAAGGAACCGCGCCCTCACATGGGCCAATGCCCAAATACACGACTTCTCCTGCTTGCGCATTGAATGAATAGGACTGTCTTTGTCCCGCCTGTGTGATGATACCGGCTCCCGCCGGATGGTCGGGCGAGATTGAGTCATCAATTTTAAGTGGGAACTGGTTGAGCAGAGCTGTACGCAATGAAAAAGTGTAGCGCGCAGTGCCGGAGGCAGAAGCCACTATGCGGTACGTGCCCGCTGCTGGCAGCGTTACGGGACCAAAATCTCGACACGCGCCCACACCATCGAGCACGCCATTATCAGGCTTGACAAGGTTAAAACCAGGAATTGTTCCGCTGCACGGGCCAACTGCGACGTAGATGTTGTCTCCGGCTTCGGCGGCAAAGGAGTACGTCTGCTTCTGTCCAGTCTTCAAGATCGCGCCTGCACCTTTTGCTGGATGGTCAGCGGAAACGGTATCGCCGATCTTGATGCTGTATTGATCCCCAGTTGATTGGGGTGGAGCGGATGGAGTTGATATTGGAGCGCTGGAGACAGGCGGGGCCGCACTCGATCCATGTGTATAGGCTGCCGTATCGGTCCCCCTTTCGACTGCCACCGACGCCGCCGCGAATGCTGGCATACCGGTGGCCCCAACATCGAGAATGCAATCGTCGAGTGCAGGTTGACTGTGAACTCCAACGGCACGGCAGACGGTTTCAGCCTTAGATCGTATCTCTGGAGCAAGCGAAGTTGCTCGCACCTCTCTTGATGGAATGCGCCGATTCGTGAACGTAGCTGTGCTCTCACCGGGCCAGTAGCGGAAGAGCGATTCGGACTGCTTGATGCGCCAGCTGTTTCCAAACTGCCGGTAGAGCTTGGTCTGGAATGCCGGATCGGAGCGGCTCAGGGATGATCCGTCGCGCCCGACTAACTCGTCCGTCTTTCTGGAGTCCCCGAGCAGGCCACTGAACGTAGGCTTGGAATTTGAGGAAGGATTTATGGCGTAATTCAGTGTATATCCCATTCGAGTGACGCTAAGTCGAGTGCCGTCGGGCCAGCTGATGTTCACGGTTGCGCCGTGCCGCTGGAGTTTACCGCCGTGTGGCAGACGCTTTTCCACGTCCGCTCCGTCGATAGCAGCGCTATTGACCAAGAGGAACGAAGGTTCTTTCGCATAGACGCCGACTCGGTCACCGTTTATGTTTGCGGCCACCGCCGTGTTGAAGGTGATTTCCGTTCCGCCGAGCGCCGGCTCCTGACGAGATTGGATTACCAGCTTCCCATCGGAAGAAGCAGCGGCCAGGAATTCTCCGGCAGCTTGGAAGTCGAAGTATAGGCGGTTGGCAATTTGAATGTGGGTGTCACCGAAAACGCAGGTCCAACAGAATTTGGGAAATCCTGGGCCAAAGCACCAGAACCCAATGCAATTCAAGGGTGGATTGCTGTGAGGCGGAGGATTGTCGTTTCCGTTGGGATTATCGGGTGGCTGATCGTTGCAAGGCGGCGGTAGGGCGCCGCCCAAGGACCCTATCCAAGAGGCAGATTCCGGGTCGCAGTCGCTGTTGTCTGGAGGGATAATTCGGCCGGCAGATGGCCGTCGCCAAAAACCAATTGGAGTACCAGGGCCCCCTGGCAAGAAAGGAGTTATGCCTTTGTCAGGCGGTCCCAACGGAATTGGAATGTCCTCGGAATCAAGTCCCCTTCGATCTACGCGATTTACCGGGTCTGCAGCGGCATAGCGGTACAAATTCGCATCACGGCTGCTGAAGCGAATGGGATCGGCTGCCGTCCAATGGCCAGTCACTTGGTCATAATCTCTTGCCCCGAATCGAATCAGACCAGTATCAGGATCGCGGAGACCTCCAGCAAAACTAATCGGAATGAATCCAGGCGCAGAGTCCTGAGTGATGTTGCCCCAAGCGTCATATGCGATTTGCTCGACGACAGTGCCGGTTCGCGACTCAAGGATCATCCGTGGACTGCCTATCTGATCCGGGATGACCCGATACGTCACTCCCCCACGCTCGACCAGCGCGAGATGGCCGAGATCGTCATAGCCAAATCGAGCGATAATCTTGGCGCTGCCATCGGTTTCGGCGGAGATCGAGCCGTTGAGCCGGTAGAGATACCCGGCAGCGAGTTTGCCTGCGATTTCGCGCCCTAGCCGGCGCCCACCGGCATCAACGAGATATCTGATCTTGCGACCGTCCGGCAGGCTGGCCTCGCGTAAAGCCCCGAAATCGTCGTATATGAATGCCGAGGCGCCCCGGCCCTGCACGACACCTGCCAGAGTTCCATCCGGCATCCACTTGTACTGAGTACTGCCGAGGCTCAGGAGGCGATTGCGGTCGTCATAACTTGCTTGCAGCTTCCCCCCAGCTCGCACAAGAGTGACGCGGTTTCCCGCGGGATCGTAATTGTAAGTTTCAGTTGCACGGCCATTGACTCTCACTGCGGTCAGGCGATCAGCCCGGTCGTAGGAGTACTCGGTCTTAGAAGTCTTGCCGTCGCCGAAGGTTTCAGTAACGGTCTTGGTCCGGCCGAAAGCGTCGCGCGTGTAGCGCACGTCGAGCCGTAGCTTGCCGGCCGCGGTTGTGGTCGCATGGATGAGTTGGCTATATTCGTCGAACTCTTGCCAGGTTTCGATGACTCCAAGCGCAGTATGCGTGACCAGACCGGTTGCAGGATCACGCGTAAGAGAAAGCTGGCCGACTCCGGTGAGATTGCCCGCTAGATCGTAGGTGAAATCCAGATTGTTGCTGCCATTTACCGCTTCGCGAGTGACGCGGCCATTCGCATCAAGCGTGACGGAAGTGGAGCCGTGGATCGGTCCCGACCAAGTCAGGCTCGTTTGTGCGCTACCCGTATATCCATAGCTAATATTTACGCCGCTGGGATCGGAGGCCTGAGTAAACAATCCCGAACGAGCATCGTAGGAGAAGGTGCGCTTGCCCTGGTCAAAGGTTGAACTCGTAACCCTCTCCGCGGAGTCGTAACTATAGGCGATGGCACGATTGCCCAGGCCTGAAATGGCGCTCAACTGGCCATCTTTGTCGTACAAGCTGGTCTCAATCGAGGCATCCCCCTCAACCATCGGAGGAACAAACGCGGTAGGACGCCCAGCAGCGCTCATCCCCAGGGTGAAATTCAGCCCACCGGGCGGCTGTACCTGGCTCACTCGACCGGCCGCATCGTAACCAACAACTGTTGTCGAGCCATCTCCCGCAGATTTGCCAACCATTCGCCCTGCTCTATCGACCGCAGTCTTTTCAACCACACCATCCGGACGCGTCCTGGTGATCTGGCCGGTGCTGGCATCGTAGTTGTACCGCGTTGTGCGCGCGAGTTTGCCGCTTCCAACTGTTACGCTCTCTCTGCGCCCTTCCGCGTTGTAGGTGTAAGACACCAGCGGCACGGCAGGAATGGAGTAGCTCAGCAAGCGGCCCCTCTCGTCATATTCCAGAACTGTTCGGCGTCCCATTGGATCGACGAGATCCGCCGTGCGCTGCGCAGGATCGAAGTTTTGCGTCCATGGCTGCCCGTTGATGACCGTCGTTATAGAACCGGCAATCAGGTAGGGAAGGCCGCGCTGAGGCTGAAGGTTGTACTTGATCTCGCGCCGCGAGGTGACACCATCTGTACGAGTCTGCACAACGGGTGTCAAGTTCGGGGCGGACATGTGCCAGACTGGATTCGGAGCAGCGCCGATGTGGAAGCGTGTGCCGTCAGCTAACTCGATTTCGCGAGCGCCATTCGAATCGGTGGTCTCGCTGGTGGTTGTGCCATCGCGAGCTGTAAACGTTCGACGTATGCCGTTTCCAGTAGCTTCGGCGCGATAAGACCAGGGTCGCCCAAGTTTTGTTGAAGCGCGAATTTCGAGGCTGTCTGCACTGGCTTTGGTTTCGAAGGCTTGCACAACAGCATCTGGATCGGTAGTGGTTGCAAGCCTGTGGGAGTCGTCATAAGTGAATCGCGTGACCGCATCTGTGGGATCCGTCAGGCTTTCAACTTGTCCTGCGTCGTTCCATGTAATTCGGGTCGCATTTCCGGCAGGGTCAGTCAGGCTCGCCAAGCGACCGCTGTCATCGATCCCCAGCGTGGTTGTGCCGCCATCGATTCCAGAGAGGGCCCGGGCCACTCCGCGCGAGTCGCGCTGCACGGAAATGTGCACTGGCTGGCCGTTGGCAGATCCGTCCAGACCTGCAAGATTTCCGGCGGAGTCATAACTGATTCGGATGAGATCAGTACCGAGGTGCCCGTCAACAGTTCGAATATGCCGACCGGCGGAATCGAAAACGTACGCAATGGCTCCGTCAAAACTCGGCACTGCTATTTCGCCCGAAGCGAACTTAACGCCATCAGTCAAGCTCCACGAACCGTCGCCGCTGATCAGCAGACGACTTGCCTTGTCATATCTTTGAATTGCGATTATGGACCAACCACCCAAGCCCAAAGAGCGTGCGTCCCAGCCGGGTTGCCCGGAGACACCTGGCGTCCATCTGCTCGAGTATGTGAGGAAGAGATTGCTGTCTGTGATCGGAAGCGAGACAAATTTTTCCGCCTGCATGCAGGGAATGTAACCGGCAGGGTCGCACTCCTCGAGCGCAAGAGGCGGCGGGCCATGTTTGTGGCAAGCCACGGACGCGAGCACGAGCACCAGAGCGAATCCTGTTACGAGATGTTTGCGGCGAGTCATTTCTTGGCCATTGACTCCTCGTAATGGATCCTTTCGAGCAGGCTCCCATCCTTGTTGTGCATCTCATCATCCAGAACGAGCTTCACCGGGCAGCCGTCTGCCATTACCCAGGCGTCGCCTTTGTCGAATCCGCCCGGACCCAAAGTGAAGCTGCCGAGCATCTGTCGCGTCGTCGCGTCCCATCGCGCTGTGTCAATGGAGTAATGAATCGTCTGGTACCCGTTGATCTGGCCGCCATCCGGTTCGCGCTCCATCGCGGAATTGTGATTGAAGGTGCTGACGGTGCTTGACATTCCGGAAATGCCCGTCAGACCTGCGAGTGCGCTCTGCCAACCCTGCGAGTCAGAGCGCATTGCGTGGATGGGCTGCCGCGATCCATCCGGCTGGCCGCGAAAGCCGTCGATCGTCTGCGGCGTGACATCCGCTTCCTGATCGACGTTGGAGCTGTCGGATACGGTCTTCTTGTAAACATAGTGAAACGACTCCGGTGGATTTTGGAGGCGGTCATAAACGCAGTTGAGGTTGATTCCTGGATCGTCGCTGGCTTGACCGGGCGCAGAACGGCCTTTCGCGCTTAGTGCAGGCTCTCGCTCAAATGTTTTTTCCGCCGACAATTTGGAGTTGGGTTTGGAACTGCACGCCAACAGCGGTATCAGAGCGGCGGCAATTGCCGCCCTGGTGAATGCTGCGTGAATTGACCTCAACGTCGGACGATTTCTTCGTTGCTTCATAGCTGTGCTCCTCGCGCACCAATAGCTGAGACGAGTGGCCCAGTGTGCTGAACTAGCCAACTTGCTTTGCCGCAATGGTGCCAATGATGGGAATCCGATACTCCCGCTGGCTATATGCCTGGTACATGACGAACAGCCAGAATAAAAACAGGCCCAGAGAGACCGCCAGCCGTAGCGGGACATCGATGAAGATCAGCGACCCACTGATACTGAACAGGATCCCCCAAACGATGCTCCAGGCGATGCTGAACACAATGGCTGCCGTGCAAAACAGAATCGATTGCATGGCATGAAAGCGCACAAAGTGGTCACGCTTGTACGGCTCAAGCACGAGAAAAATGATCCCAGTGATCAATCCGAGGACATACGCGAGCGCAGCAGCAGCGTTCGACGCCAGCCCAGAACTGGCTGCTGGGCCACCGGCTGCTCCCACTTGAGGCCCCGAAGGCGGCGCCTGGTTTGCTCCGCCGATTGGTTTGCCACAGCTTGCGCAAAATCCTGCTCCCTCACTCAATGCTGCTCCGCAGTTCGCACAGAAGGCCATAGTCGCAACTCCTTTCTCGAATTTGTGTGATCTACTTCTTGATCCTGTCTATTTCGTAATGCGCATTTTTCAGGCTGCCATTTATCTGAACCGCCTCATCCAGGACGAGTTTCACCGCGCAGCCATCTGCAGGAACCCAAGCCGTGCCCTTCTCAAAGCTGCCCGTGCCCAGCAAAAAGTCGAATTTTTTCCTGTCCGATGAGCTCGCGTTTGCCGTATCAATCAAATACTTGGTCGTGTCGTATCCGTTCATCGCTTCCGATCCCTGGCGGATAATCGCAGAAGTGTCGTTGAGGATGACAAGCCGGCTGGACATAGCCGTCATACTGAGGTTCGACAGGTCCACGACTGCACTGCTCCAGCTGGCCTCATTGGAGTGCACGCCGTGAAACGAATGAGAGCCGGATTTGTCTTTGATCGTGATGTCCATGACCTGGGGCGTGATGTCGGCGTCTTTTTGCGTAGAGCCGGACATATCCGAATATTTGTAGGAGTAGTGGAATGATTCGGGCGGATTGTCGATGCGGTCGCCGATGCACAATACATCGATGTGACTGCCAGCGCCGTCTGTGGCATCCGCTGAGCCCTGCGAACCCGAACTGGAATTGCAAGCTGAGGTAACGACCAGTGCGAGGCCAAGCATTGGACAAATCCACGTCTTTACGGAAAATCGCATATGGCTTCTCCTTCTGATTTCTTCAGTGTTGACGCTGCTCGCCATGAGTTCTTTACTCGGCATCCTCCGAGATCTGAAACGTCCAGATCGCATCAAACATCAGTCCGTCGCCCTGGGCGCGTGCGACGTCACCGCCGGAGAATTTCTTTCCTTTTGAAACTGGGCGCAGGACAATACCGTACTCGCCGGGCATCAGTTCGGAATTTGCCGCGATTTTGTACTTGCCTAGGCCAAGCTTCTGCGGAGTGCTGGCGACGCGCTCCTCCAAAAAGTGGGAATACATCTGCCAGTCGGCAGCTGGAGTTGAGCGGACGTCCTCCTTGCCTTGTGTCGCTCCCACAATGCGGCAGGTGTTCTGCGCGGGGGTCAGCTTGACAATGGCAGGTTCGTACTCGTCCGCGGTTACGCCAATCGTGCGGGAGAAATCGACGGTAAAACTCGGTTTCGCAATCTTGAGGATGTTGCTGGAGTTCGGACTAGGCACTCCCCAGACGTACGTTACCGAGGGCGTGCGATGCGACATGACGCCGGAGAAGATGCTGCCCGCTTGCTGCACAGCGGAGCCGCCGATTCCAGAGTTCATGTGCGTTGCTGCGCTGTAAGTGGCAGTGTTGACTGCCGCTTGCATTGCTTGGGTGACAGCGGAATCGGCCGCCAATGCCTTCATAGAAGAGGGCTTAGTCTTTGTCTCTGCCAATTGCGTCTTCTCAAGCTTCAACTCCTGGGTAGAACTACCTTGAGTGACCATGAGTGTGGGCATGCGAGACTTCGATGGAGGCATTGCTTCCGCAGGGGAATTGGAACTTTCTTTTGCGATGGACGAACCACCGCTCGATGAGGCGTCTCGAGAGGCTGCCAGCATCGCGTCTAATTCCTTTTCCGTCACGCCGGCGGCATTCAAACGGATAAGCTCGTTGGTGGACGTGTTAAACGTGCTTGGCCCGCTCTGAATAGCAGAGACGATCACCGATTCAGGCAGTTTCTTGTGCACCATCGCGATCACGTCGTCATTTGTGAGTGGCTTCTTTGGTTGCTGTGCCACGGAAATCGTTCCAACCGCGAGAATCGTCGCAATTACGAGGCTCGTTATCTTCATCTTGGTTTTCATCTTTAACTCCAGTCTTCAGGCGCAGTCTTTGGTTGGGCTCATAACGTTTTACGAGGTTGGCTTGCCGGTCCACG
This sequence comes from Terriglobales bacterium, assembly GCA_035489695.1. GTDB lineage: Bacteria > Acidobacteriota > Terriglobia > Terriglobales > Acidobacteriaceae > 40CM-3-55-5. The sequence continues at coordinate 11,537 of DATHJP010000136.1, read as the reverse complement.
GGTCAATCCCGCGCGGGCCAGTGACCCAAACGTTCATGCCATAATTCGACTCTGGCATCTGCTCGAAGCAGTCACTCTTGACAGGCCAACCGGTACCGCAGCTTCTCCAAGTGTTGTTGCACACTTGCCCTTGCCAACTCACTTGCACATCGGAGTTTCCATACCAGTCAATGGACCAGTTGTTCTTCGAGGTTGCAAACTGGTTGAAGTTGGGATCGGTGCAGGAAACGTCTCTCCATTCAATGACAGCGCTGTCTAGAGAAAAAGTCGAATGTAGATGGCTAAAGTCGTAGTTATCTTGGCCGCCTAATGGCGCGCCCTTGGGATCCCTGGTGATGTCCCAGTGCACCTCGGCAGAGAGTCCTGGCAAATTGGGTACGACCGACGCACTCGATGCAGAGGTGTAGGTCGGCGTCCAACTGGTGACGACAGCGTTGTCAGGGCGGAATTTGTTCAGCGAGAAGTCACTCCGCGGAATTGAAGAAAGCAATACGGTCTGGCGCGCAGCGTAGAACTTGTAGCTGCTCTTTGTCCATTGCTTTCCGTCGTCCCGTTGAAGGACGAGCGTGACGTTATTCTGATCGTCAACACCGCCGATGTTCTGGTCAAGATTGAGCTGGATAAAATTGTCAGTCCACTGCTGAATCTGGAAATCTTCCCTGAACGTTCCCTGGTAGTAGATGTAAGCCTTTGAATTCGTTCCTGGGCTGCCAAAGGAACAACCGGTAATCGTGTAGAAGTTATACTTTGTATCCGGAGTGAAGATCACCGGTGCCGGCCCTCCGCTCACCGTGAGAGCGCGCATGCTCGGATCGTGACTGCAAGTAAGCGCGAGATTGTTGAACGGTGCGGGCAATGCAACACCGTGTGCCGGATGTTGTATAGACGAAGCTAGTGCGCTGTTCTGGTTCGGTGCTGGAGCGGTTCGTTGTGCTCCGCCGCCATTCGAGGCCATTATGTGGGACGGCGTGGTTCCGGCCTCAACTCCGGCAGGGCGAATTCCTAGCTTCATCGCGGCGGACTCCGCATCTGCCGCTTTTCTTTGTTGTTGCAGAACGGCAATGATTGCACCATCGCGCAGTGCTGCTTTCGGGTTTGTAATCTTGCTGCCCTGCTTCGGAGAACTAAGTGCCACAGCGATGCGGCGATTACCGGGCAACGTGCCATTGCGGGCCCCGGCATGGCCGCCTGGGCCGGGAGGGAAGGGTTGCGGGTTCAGCTCCACTTTGCTTCCCGGGCTTGCTGGCGTCGAGTCACCTTGAATAGCCGGACAGCGTGCGCTACCGTCGCACATTGCCGCAATCACAGCCGGGCTCACATGCGCTTGCTGAAGTGCTTTTATCCCTGTGGGCGAGAAGTCGAATTGCTTAGTTGAAGATTGAATCGAGTGAACGATGACCGATTCCGAAATCCCGGCCTTCTGCATCCTGATCACGTCGGCGTTGGTTAACAGTTTCTGAGGCGGTGCCGCCCCCTGTTTAACCCCGCCGGTAAATCCGCCAGAGCCGCCTGTCGATGCCCCATCTCCTGATTTCACTGCGGGCGCTAGCATTCCATTCGAAGCCGGAGTGCTGCTCGCGTTTCCCGGCGCGCTTGGATTCGGCGACAGCAGTGTGGCACCGCTCGTTTTAGGTACCCCGGGTGTTGCGTTAGCGGATGCAGCTTGTGGCTGCGAGAGCATGCCGCCAGGACTGGGAACGTGTGGCAGCAATACTGAAGGCGTTGTGGGACGCGGGGCCGCGACCGCCGCGGACGTGAGCTTGAAGTTGATGTTGAATGCGCCGTTGCCGCAAAGGATTTCTCCGCCGGTCAAGATAAATGACAAACTGCTGGAGGGCGTCGAATTACAGTTGCCGCCGGGGATCTGAAAGGAAGACGGCATCGACACAGATGCCGACGAAGGCGCACCGTACAAGAGCACCCGCAAGGCGACATTTTCGGGCATGTTCTGGAACGCATAGGAACAAAGCATGTATTTCGGCATGCCCGGCACCGAATTGTCGGTCACAGGGCCCATCGGGGTGAAGGTGCTCGTCGTCGAGAGGAGCTGTAGTGGCATTCCGACCTTGGTGACGGTAACAACCTTGAGCGTCAAACCCTGGCAAGTGGAGCTGGGTTGCAACACATTCATTTGCCAGTACACGAAGCCTGTGATTGCACCCTGCGCGCGTTGTACGCCGACAGCAGGGTTCGGTGCATTGCCGTAAGGCGAAGGTCCTTGGCGCGGCGTAACCTGCACGCTGGAAGCGGACGGATGGGGAACTACGGGAGCCTGTTGCTGTCCAATCACGACGGCGGAAGTGCCCAGCAACACCACCACAAGCAGTGTCAGTTCAAGCGTTCTCGTAAACTCAGTTAGTTGTCTCATGTTCACTCCTCATTCGTGCAGCTACACGTACTGGACCGAAGCCCTCGCGGTCAGCGATCAACTCAGGATCTGCTTGATCTTGTTCATGCAGGTCTGGTCTTTCTGTCCGGTCCAGGCATCCACGCATCGCGGCCCCACGACCCAAACGGCAAGGCCGTAAGCAGATTGATTCGCCCTATTTTCTCTCGTGGTAAGGTTGTTAATCCGGCAGTGATAGAGGGGCCAAGTCGTCACAATTTGGTTTTCGGGCGTTAGACTGAAATCCCAATCGCCGTCAAGATAAGCCTCAAAATGGAACTGGTCCCATGCGCCGCACAAGCTCGCCGGGTCTAGTGTGCTGACGTATAGCTGATAAGAACTGATCTGAAATCCGGGAGCAAGCTGGCTAAGGTCCCAGGTGTCTGATTTCAGTTGCCAAGGAGTATTCAGCTGTTCGCCGTTAGGTGTTGGCTTCCAACCGATGTCATAGAACGGAAAACAGGAATCATTGGTAAATGCAGTGTCATTAATGTAGCAATCAGCAGTGGCAAAGTCACTTTGGTCGTTATGTTCGTACGAATATCGAAAAACCCACCCGATAACAGGCGTGCCTTGAAATGAGAAGTTGGGGAAATAGGACGTGGCGCTGGACGGAAGCGAATCTATACCGGAAGCGAAATTCGCCACGTTGAACAGTCCGATTTTCGATTGCGGAATCGAGTTGTAAGGCAGAGGAACTTCCTGCGGATTGCCGTCAGGCCCGGGCATGCCCCGCGCCGCGTAGAACTTGTATCCTGACTTTTCGAACGGCTGTTTCCCCTGAGGAGCGACTACTAGCCTCACATTATCTTGATCCAGCACGCCCGCGAGATAGGGATCGAAGTGCGCAGTAATTCCATTGTCGCTCCAAAAATCGATGTTGAGATTTTCTTTGAAGCCGTTCATGCCGTAGATGTACGCGGAGTTGCCCGATTGAGACTGCCCAAAGCTGCAACCAGTAATGGTGTAGAGGTTGTATTTGGCTTCGGGAGTAAAAACCGCAGGCGCTTCTCCTCCGCTCACGCGCAGCACTCTGGGGCTGGGATCATTCGTGCACGTCAGAACAATCGTATTGAAGCCAGGTGCATAAGCTAAGGAAGAGTGGAGGTCTACCGGGGCTCTTTGGATATTCGAGGGGCCGAGTCCCTGGGTTAATGCGTTTCCCTGAACATTCGATGCTACAGGTGTGCGTGAATTTACAACCCCGGCAGAGGAACCTATGCCAGGCTTCATGGCTGATGCTTCCTGCTCCGCCGCCTGCTTCTGCTGCTGAAGAACCGCAATGATGCTCGCGTTCGGCCGTGAAAGAAGAGGGTTGCCGACTTTTCGCAACGATTTGGGCGCCGAGAGCTTTATTGGCTTCAAAGCAGGCTGTACTGGCGAACCGCTCTTCGCCTTGGGCGGAAATGGTTGCGGATTCAATGAAGCCTGCTCACCCGGATTCACCTGGCCCGTCATACTCGTGCGCGGAGGAAACGGTTGCGGGTTGAGTTCGACCTTGCTTCCCGGAGTTGCCGGTGTGTTGTTTCTCAAGCCTTGCGGACACGAGTGAGCGCTTCCATCACACATCGCGGCGAGAATCGCCGGACCTACATGCGCTTGCTGAAGTGCTTGGATACTTGCGGGCGAAAAGTCGAATTGCTTATTTGAAGATTGAATTGAATGAACAATCACCGATTCCGTGATTCCAGCGCGAACCATGCGGATCACGTCCGCGTTGGTCAACTGTTGCCGATGTGGAAAGGGCTGCGGATTGAGCTCGACCGTTCCGCCTGACCCGGGGCGGTCCGTAGGCATTATCCCCATGCGTTGCGATGCCGGGTTTGAGGGCGTCTGAGTTCCATCCGGAGTGACTCCCGGTGAGAGCATTCCCTGCTGGGGCGCGCTGGAAAGCATTCCGCCTTGACTGCCGGAACTCCCCGGGGGAGGAGAGGCCAAGCCGAGCGGCGGGCGTGGCGTCCCCTGCATGACAAAGTTCACATCATAGGCCATGTTCTGGCACGAGCCCCAATGAGCAGCCAGGTCAGAAGCAGTCGGGTTCACGATGCGCGGCAGCATGTTGCATTGCGCGTTAATGATCTTGATTGGGCCGAGAATTGCAAATTGCGGAACGGCCACGGGCAAGAACTCGCCCGACTGGGCGACGGTGAGAGTCACCTGGAGATCCGGTCCTACGGGCACTTTGTCATATGCATAGGTGCACACGTCGTAGACGTTGACCTTGCCTCCGACCAGAAACGCCTTTACCTCTCCGACATATTTGAAGTTATTGCTGAGCGTGCCCAGCGGTGTGTATGCCGTGAGCGGGCCGCCCGAGGAACTTCCGACACTCACCGTGATCGCTAATCCGCTGCAACTGTTCATCGGCATGTGTCTGACAGTATTTACATCCCAGTACACAAACCCCTCGATAGTTCCCGCGGTGCTTTCCGGGTGGTCGGCGCCGGGTGGGAGATGCCGAGAAGGTCCCGTTATATTGCGGTTCGGCGGGGGCATTGTGGGGGACACCTGGGCCGCAACGCCGGTGCAGCTCAGAACAATCACCAAAATGAAATATTTAAAAGTGCGCATGTCCTGTTCTCCCATTCAGTGATTTCTCATTGCTTCAGCAACATCGGTAAAGGTTGCGGCGGTGTCGCCAGCGAGCCCGTGTTCCCGCTCGGCCACGGACTCACGCCACGCGGTCCCAGGACGGTGATCTCCAGTGCGTAGGCCGACACGCTTGCATAATTGAGAACGTCCAGTGACTTGCCGCTGGTCATGGTCGAATTCGGCCAGCAGTCATCTGCCTCCCAGGAGATCTGAAACGAAGAAGTTGACGTGTAGTTCACACTCCAGTTGCCGCTCTTGGACGGCATTCCGCCCACCGTTTGGCAATAACTGGCGTCGGGGCTCGAGTGGCGCAACTGCACTCCGGTGTGCGGATCCAGCTGAAATCCCGGTGCAAAATGGAATTGATACGTGTCTGTGCCTCCCGGGAAACTGTGCCCTGGATTCGCGGGAATTGGGAACTGATCGACTGCCGTTTCACGCGCCACCGCAATCGTCTCGCCGGCTTGAAGCAGGGCTAACGAAGGCGACTCAACTTCGGGCTGAACCGGGCCGGCCATAGTAGCGTTGACCGTGGCCAGACTGACTCCCAAGGGCACGCACCAGTAGCCGGTGGATTGAGCGCAAACTGGCGGTTTTGGGAGCAACTGGAGCATCTGGTCTTCCCGCACCGCCAGGAAATTCATCCCGCCCGCCTGATATTGCTGTCCGCTGGCGGTCTTTACCACTACCGAGACGTTATTCGTGTCATAGAAGCCGCCAGCGTCCGGATCAATTCGCGCGACGATCTGCCGGTCGCTCCACCCGTTAGGGTCAATCTGAAATGACACTCGCTCGCGAAATATTGGGGAGCTCCGCACTCCGCGTGCAGCTCCCGTCGGCGACGCGGATGAGTGGTGCAGGCCGCTCAAATAGACCAGGCCGGCCGTGTTCCCAAATCCACAGCCCTGGATCACGAACCTACCATCTGGCCCGAGCACGGGGCTGAACAAGATCCCCGATTTCTGCCCGTCCACACTTGCGATTCCGCCCATGCATAACTGTGTCGGATTCGGAGCTCGAGTGCCGATCACTTGCGGTTTTGGCGAATCGGGAGCTTGGTGCCGAGTGGGTCCGCTCTGAACTTCTGATGTCGTCGTAGAAGAGCCGTTCAGTGTTGTCTGACTACCAGACGCAGACATCGTCTGGCCTGCGCCAATCGGCTGCGCAGCGCCGTTTCCCATGAGTTGCGGGTTTGTTCCGCCGTTCAGCAGCATCCCGTTCTGGGGTGTGCCCGCAGAGTGGCCAGCGCCGGTGAGGGGGCGAGCGCCGGCTCCCAAAGACAGTATGTTTTGTGCTGCCGCACTCTGCTTTCGCAGCAGACCAATCAAAGCGGAGTTACCGCCATCGCCGCCCGGCGTAGTACCCGTTGGTCTCACCAGAACAGAGCGAGCCAAGGCCGACGAAATCAGCCGGTTGGATTTCCACTTCCCAGCGGTCACCGCGGGGTTGGCGGCCCTGCCCCGCATCAGGGACGTTGCCGTTCTGCTTTGGATCCGGTCGCTTTCTTCCTGGGCCAAACATTTTCCAATGCACAGCCCGGTCAGCAGCAGAATGAGTGTCAAATTCCTACGCATCTGAGTTTCTCCTTGCAGAGCACGATGTTTCACGTCCAGGCAATCCGATCAACTTACTTGACGGAGATCGTCAAGCGTCTTGTATTGGGCCCGGTCAGGTCGGCGCTGAACCTGTGAAATCCGGATGTGGCGATTGGGAAATTCGTGCCTTTTTCCGTGATCGCGGCAATTTGCACGGAGTTCATGTTCCAGTTGTCGCCACTGGATCCGCCACCGAATGTCGTCTCCAAGATGACGCCCGCAATTTGATCCCGCAGCACGGGCTGATTCAGCACAATCGCGACACCGTGGGCGCTGCCGTCCGCCCACCGCGCACCTTGATTGACGTTCTTTTCCACTTGCACTCGCCCGTCAGCGAATCGAATCGCAATGTTCAAATTGTCGTTGCCTCCCCGCAGGTCGTCGTTGCCAGTCTGGAACACGAAACTGAGTTTGTTGACTTGGTTGGGGTCGGGACAGCCCACATCCGGGCTCGCCGGAACCGAAAGGTTCGGGTTACTACCTGTGAAGCGATGGAATCCGAAGAAGGCGATGGGCACGCCGGAAACGTTGTTTCCGATCGCGCTCGCTTGGAACTCCGCCATATCCCAGTTGTCTTCCGATTTCACACCTTGGGCCGCGTAGATCGGCGCAAGCGCCGGGCCCGCCGGAGTGGCCAACGCGCCAACTCGTCGAGCAGAAGGCGGGGTATAGCCGCCCTGCGCTAAGTGGACCAGCCGGATCTCCTTGATGAGGTTTGGCGCAATCGGTTGTTTCAGTGGAACGGTCACGAGATTCGTGCTGTTGTTTCCCCAATTCGCGCCGCGGTTCACATTGTTTGCACCCTGCATCGTGCCATCGGCGAAGTGTATCTCTACGTTCAGGTTGTTCTGCCCGCCCCGAAGATCGTCGTTTCCGGTCCGGAACCGCAACTGTAGTTGGCTGACCGTGCATCCAGCGCTCAAAATCGTGGTGTGCTGAGGATGCAGCAGGACCGTCGGCTTCGTCGCTTGCCCGTGAACTGCGTTTCCTGTCCAAAGCCAGCAAGTGATCACAACCACCCCTTTAATTACCCAGTTCTGCCTGCCGCAATTCATCCAGTTCATTTGTCCCTTCCTCCCCGCTACCGCATGCGGCTGAAATACAGCGTCAGAGTGCAGGCCGTCAAAGGAAACGCAGATTAAAAGACGCTGACTTAGTAAGCACTGCTATCTCAATGGGTTGTAGCGACAGATGACACAGAAAGGAGACTCACAGAGGCAGGTAGTAAGACCTGCAACGAGCAGTTCGATTGGGAGCCGGGAAACTCTGGTGCGGCGTAGGAGACAGAACTTGTGCAGGCGCCTGTTAGCGGATTGAGCGATTCTCAGCGACCACTGTTGCGCTGGACATTACTTCTTCCGCGTGACGGGCGACGAGCTCATAAGCGCGGCTGCGTGTTTCTGCGGCGAGAGCTTTCAGCTGCTTGTGCCCCAATGAGGAGTTGATTTTCAGTTCTAGTTGGCCGAGCGCCAGTCGCGCTTCGCTTTCGAAGTTGTAATAACCCAGTCGTTTGGCGGTGGCAATGACCGAATTCAGGTGCCGAAAGGCCGATGCTGAATTTGCATTCTCATCCTTCGAACTTGCCATATCCACTCGCGCTTGCTGAATCTGAGCGGACAGTCTCAACGCAGGATCCGAACTGGTAAGGCTGAGGTCAGCTCCGTGCTGGGCCGCTTTGCGTGCTTCGTCCAGTTCGCCTTGCATAAGCAAGATCCGGCTTAAAAGCGTATACGCGGTGCTTGAATCCGGATCGCTTTTTTCCTTCTCAAATTCAGCGAGTGCAGCTCGAATCAAAGACCCAGCTTCCTCGGTTCGACCTTCTTCGATGTCCAAAGCGGCGAGCGCGGCCTGGCTCTCGCCGGTAAGCTCCAGCGCACCCATCTTCTGCCGAATAGCCAGCGTTTGTTCGAATTGTGAACGCGCTCCGGCCAGATCGGCCTGTGCCTCCAACGCCTCGCCAAGGACAATCATCGCACTGGTCAGGTATTGATACGCTCCATGGGTCGAGAGGTAAGACTCGATTGCCTGCTGCGCCAAACGGTGGGCATCCTGAACTCGCCCCTCGGTTAAGCGCAAGTCGGCCAGTCGATACAACAGATAGCCCGGCTCGCTATTCTCCCGCGAGGTCTCTACTTTCAACGCTTCCTGATACGACTTCTCCGCCGTTTTCAAATTGCCTCGGAGGTAGTAGATGTCCGCAATATTGCCCATCGCGGTCACCTCGTTGTTCAGATCGCCGCTCTGCTCGAATTCGGCCTTAGCCCCGCGGTATAACTGTTCAGCACGATCCAGCTTTCCCTCATTCTCATAGGCAATGGCCATGTTATTCAGAACGGACCCAGTTTTTTCGTGTTCTCCTAGACCTTCCAGCAGGTTCAGCGCTCGCCGATACGTTTCAATTGCGCGCTCGTAATGGCCCTGAGTTCCGAGCGTGTCTGCCATCTGGCGCACAGAGTCGGCGGCACCAACCTTGTTTCCAGCAGACAGGAAAATGTTGAACGCATCTTCGCAAGACGGCAGGGCCTGATCGGGGTGTTCAGTGTAATTCAGAAGCGTGCACTCTTCTTTTCTCGCCAGCGCATAAACCAGCTTCTGTCCTCGGCCGGATGCTTTGCTCATCGCGCTTCGTACCAAGACCAGCGCCGCCGGTTTGTCATCTTTCATCGCCCGCGATTCCGCTAAATCAATTCGCGGATCATCGGATGAAGGCGTCGGCAGGCTCCGCAGTTGACGAATAACTTCCATCGCCTGAGTGCCGTGACCCGACAAGCTCTGCGCCGAAACCAGGCGCAAGGCGTATTCCACGTTGTCGGGAAACAATTCAAAGAGCGCGTGATACACCGACGCCGCCCGCTCCTGCCTTCCCATGCTCTCGTAATATTCGCCTTCCACTAACAGCCGCTGGGCCCGAGGCAGGTCGGTGGACAGGTCGAATGCCTTTTTGGCTTCTTCTTGGTACTCCTGCTGGTACCCTAGTTGCGACCACGCATGCGCCAACATGGCGTGCACCAGCGAGAATTTGGGATCGATTTCGGACGCTTGTTCGAGCAGGTCCTTGGCTGCGAGGGCATCAAACTGCCGCAGCTTCGTAACTCCAAGGGAATAGAACCGCGCCGCTTCTGGATCCAGCGGCAAAGCAGCGAGCACGCTGGCTTCTTCGGTACCCTGTAACTGCTCGACACCAAGGCGACTGCGCAGTTGGGCGCCGATTCGCGAGACCAAACGGAACAAATCCTGCCGGCTACCGACCTCTGCAGTTTCCGTCAGTATTTCGCCCGTCTTCCCATTCTGCATACGAACGTCAAGCCGCAACTGACCCTGATCAGCTGTGCCGATCATCATGTATGAGCCCAGCACCAGCACGTCGCTGTTCAGGGCGTCGCCAATGCGTGCGCTGGTGCCGCGATCGAGCGAGTCGGCTGAAGGCCATGGGGCAGAGACTCGCAGGTTGGAGACATCTTCACCGGAAACAAGTCGCAATTTTTCGCCACCTGAAAGTTCGGTGCTCAACATCTCCGAAAGGGCTGCCGCCAGCCAAGCATCTTCCGCACGGCCCGACAGATTCTGGAATCCAAGCACCGCAACCGACTTGCGCATCTGGACAGAAGATACGGTCGGCTTGGTCCCCAACCGCCCGTAGTGCCACGCGAGCGCTACGCCTATCGAGAGCAGCAGGATGACAGAGGCAAAGACTGCGTATATATAAGGAGAACGGCGCCGTTCCAAGTTCGGAACAGGAAATGCAGTTATCGCTGAAGCCTGAGCGGAAGATTGAGGACTTTCGACCGGCAATGTGGCATGGCGAAGGGCTTGCTCCGAAACCGGTTCTGGGGTCTTCTCCGCGGCAACCGGGGCGATGAAGCGGTAGCCGCGTCGCGGGACCGTCTGGACGAACCGCGGGTTCTCGGGGTCGTCATCGAGCGCGGCTCGAAGCCTCTTGAGTATGACGTTAAGACTCCCGTCAAAATCGACGTACGTTCCCTCGGGCCACAGGCCCTGCCGCAACTCCTCTCGAGTCACAACTTCGCCTGGACGCTGGAGCAACAACATCAAGAGCTGAAAAGGTTGATCCTGGATTTTGACCCGAAGACCGCCACGTGTGAGCGTATTGCTTGTGGAATTTGCCTCGAATAACCCGAAGCGAAAGACATTGCCGACTTCGGCCGTGCTTTCCATGAGCCCGTCCCCCACGAATGTGGCTGGAATCATAGCATTGACGGTAACGGTCTGCCACAAAATACAGCGCTACCTTAAGTAGTGTTGTGCTACATGAGTCCGTTACAGGGCAGACCCGAAGTGCCTCCTGTTTTCGGAACGATTCCACGTGTCAGCAAACCTCCTAGCATCCTCAATACAAAAGGTTTGTCATGTCAGAACGGTTTAATTTGCGTTTCATTTGACCCTTCGCCCGCTTTGACGCATTCTGCCCAGCGTTGAAGTGAGACCAGTTTTGTCGAAGGAGGAGCACCGTGAAGAAATTTGTCACAATGTTGTTCGGATTGGCCGTCTTCGTTTTGCCGCTTACAGTCATCGACGCGAGCGCTGCCTGGGCCCAGACTCAGAAGTCAGCGCAATCCACGATTAAGCTGCAATCCCTGAATATTAAGCCTGGCCTTTGGGAGAGCACGCGAACGATCAAGAGGACAGGCGAGATGCCGATCCCTACTGAATTGCTGAACCGATTGACACCAGAGCAGCGCGCCAGGATGGAGGAGAGAATGAAGGCGAACTCCGGTGGACGCACGAGCACCGAAACCGAGAAGCACTGTGTCACTAGGGAGGACCTGGAAAGAGACAGATTGAAGATCGCCGAAGCAAAGGAATGCACCACGACCGTGGTCAATTCCACAAGCACGAATCTCAGGGGAAAGATTGTCTGCGAGACAGCAGGAATGCATGCAACCGGCATGCTTGAACTGGTAGCGGCTGATCCAGAACATGTCAATGGCTCGTACCATTCGACA
>DATHJP010000135.1:0-3706 GCA_035489695.1 Terriglobales bacterium | reverse complement strand
GGTGCCCGAAGAGTTTGTGCCGCCGGTTGAACCGCGCCGTGTAAGTGCCCGTGAAGGGGTCGGTCCTAAACATTGACACAACTGGCTTTTCATATCTCACTTCCGCTTCCGCCGCTGCCTGGACAGTAAGTTCGACACGTGCGTCCAAGCACCCATCTGCAACTCCTCCGCGATCCATTTCAGCGTCATCGTCGTGTCCGCCCGCAACCGCTGCGCAATGCGCACCTTCTTCGCGTCGCCCTTCCTACCACGCTTCAGATCCTCCTCCGTCCACCCTATCCGCTTCAATTCCGCCGATACGATCCCGCGCGCCTTCTGTTCCCCACTCTCCTGCCGTTCCTCGGCGTAGTGATACTCGCCCACTCGTTCGGCCATCTGCTCAAGCAACTCCTTCCGAAACGCCTTCTCTCCAAAAAATGCGCCTACATTACCCAGCACCGGCTCCCGCCGATCCCCGCGATTCATCACGTGATAGATCGCCCCCGGATATTCGACTCGCAGCTTGCGCGGCATGCGCCAACATTACCTACCGCCAACCCTGTGTAAATGTTTAGGACCGACCCCTTTTCGACCCCTTTTCCTTTTTGGACCGCGGCTGTGTCCGAAGGACCAGCCGCGGTCCGGTGGCGGTGTCGAGATGCGCCCCCATAACATGCGGCGATGATTTCAATGTAACCAGAATGGGGCGACTTCATTTCTCCGACTTCAATCGTGGTGTGGCATCGCCCGGAATCAGCCCCATCGACCATTGCACCATCTCAAGCCACATTTTCTGAAAGTCCAGACGCTCCCAGACGGCTTGAACGTGGCCGAGGCCATTGTAGAGCACGCGGCCCTTGCCGTAGTTCTTCGCCCAGATGACGGCGAAATCTTTGTCGGCGCGCTTCACGCCGTTGCGGGAGAGATCGATCTTGTCGGCGTCGAGGCTGATCAGAACACGGACGTTCTGGCGGGAGAGATCCTTAATCTGATAAACCTCGTCGAAGAGCGTGAACGTTCTTGGAAAATTTTTCATTCCGGGGAACTTTGAATCTTCCACGACGAGCGGCGCGTTGAACTTGCCCCACGGGTGACCATCGAAATAGCCGCCGAGCATCTGCCCGTACTCGGGCCAACTGGTGAACGTGATCGCGGCGCTGTGGATGCCGATGAAGCCCTTGCCATCGTCGCGAACGAAAGAGAGGAGGTCCGCCTTCTGTGACGCGTCCATGTCGAGGTCGCCGTCGGTGAAAAAGACAATCGCGTCAAAGGCATCCAGGTTCTTTGCCTCCCACTTGAGCGGCTTCCTGGTGATGGCCGTGCAGTCGGTCCGTAACTGCGTGTTCCAAAGTCCTGAGGTGCGTCCGAGACTGTAAAGCGTCGCCATCGCCGTGGAGATGGCTTCGTGTTGATAACCCTTGGCTTGCCCGATGAACAAGAGATTGCGCTTTGGCTTTTCAGCCGCTTGCGCGAGCAACGTTCCACTGAAAAAGGAAGCGGCGAGTGGGATGAGCAAGCCAAGCCATGCTTTCATCGCTGCTCGGCCCAAGGCTGACGGCTGGCCGCGGGCACTTGTGAGGGCGGGATTCATTTGAGACTGGCGATTTCCTCGAACATCCGCACGAAACACTTGGATTCCGTGTGGCCGGGGTTCGTCTGATCATTGGCGGGCTTGCGGCCGTAATACTGATCGAGAAAGCCGCCCGACCCAGACCAGATCGTTTGCACCACGCCCTGAAAATGCTGCTTCATCTGCGGCGTGGAGACCTCCCGAAATCGCACCATGTCCTTCACCTGCGCAGCCGCCGCGTCGGGGTTCTTCCAGGCACAACTCACTACATCGAGGCCTTTCATGGCGAAGTAAACGGCCGTCTGATCAGCGCGTGCATAATGCCAGTCGCAGATGACCACGTCCTTTGGAATCAAATCCACCGCGGTGTGGGTGTCATTGCGGCTCGCCTCCCATTCGCCCAAGCCCGTCAACTTTCCATCGAGCAGGCGGTCTCCCCACAACCAGAGTTGCCTTTTAGCAGACTGCAAATGATCTCGCACCGCGCGGACTTCGTCGGCGAAAAGCTCCGCCTTGTTCCGCCCTTTACATCGCGGGCACTGGTCTTCGCCAATGTAGAAAACCTCATCCATCCCGGCATGGAACGCATCCGCCTCAAAGGCGTCGCACACCTCGTCCACCAGCGCGTACACCAACTCATGAACCTTGGGGTGACGCGGGCAATAACTCTTGCAATAGAGTTTGTCAGCATTGGGCCAGGCGTATTTCTCGGGAAACTTCACCTCGGGAGTTTCATCGAACTCGGGATACACTTTGAGCAGCTTGCCGCAGTTGGATTGCCATGATTGGTGGCCCAGCAGATTGATCAGGGGAATGATTCGAATGTGATGCCTCTTGCAGACGGTGGCGATTAATTGCGCCTGCGCCCTCGAGAGCCCACCCTTGTCCGCCATCTCAGGGCGGCTGAGAAATTGGAAACCGTAATCAACTCTGAGGATGAGCACGTTCACCGAACGCGGAGCCAGTTCCTCCTCGATAAACTTGATGAACTCATCCACTCGATTCCCGGAAGGGGAGGAGATACAAAAGCCGCGCACCGGCAGCGACCTGTCCGCAGGCGCGTCCGCCGCCAGCAGGTTCAATGCGCCGACGAGCAATAAGCAGAGCCATGTCTTCATCGGTGTTGTCGCAACAACCGCACGAGAAGCTGGAAGCAGTGCTCGTCGTTTACCCCCGGAAGCTTGGCCTTCAATAGTGCGTACGTTTCAGCACTTATGTCCAACGGCTCGGCCGGTTCTTGAATCGCTGGCGCGCCGTCCGGCTCGGGCAAATCTGCGACGTGCCGCCGTATGGCCTCGGTAACAGTTTGCGAGTTCACGGTCCCAAGCATGTGCTCCAATTCCTGCAACGTCGTTCGCGTGATCCAACAGCGAATCTGCCCATCGACAATGATTTCTCCGATGACAGTGAAAAGATAAGCGTTCGGATTAGTCGGTGGCGGAACATCGAAGTACGGTTGAATTTTCGCACCGGCGGATGTCGTGACGGAGAAACGCTTCCTGCCGGTGGCTCGTTCGTAAATCCAGAGATTTCGGCTGCCTTTCCGCGCTCCGCCGCCGCTTTCAACCCACTTGGCAGTGTATTGGTCTGGATTCGGTGTGCGCATTCGCTCCTCAAAATAGAGAAATTGGCGCAGGCTTTCTTGCCACAGCAGCCAGCCCGTTCTCATGTCGGCTCGCGCTCCTTCTGGTGCGGCCTCAAGAACTTTTGCTGTGCGCTGTTGAATAAGCTCAGCGTATTGCTGAAGGATTTCGTGCATAGCGCGTTCAGCCGAAACGCGTCCGGTGGGAATGCGAATGGCGCGGGTGGCAGACGGGTGCATCAGAATCTCGCCGCACGCTTTCGAAATGTCAGTGTCCGAGCGGTAGCAGAGCATCTTGTGCTCAACTCCAAGACCATCGTGCATCACATCGATGTTCAGATTGCTCCAGCCGCGATTCGGGATTCCCTTCGCCCGGCAATACACATCCGCCCAATCTCCTTCTTCGAATTTCCCGCCCATCATCATGGCAACCTTTGCCGCCAGTAGCCGGTGCGCCGTGTCGCGCTGTGTCGGAGTGAATGCGGGCAGCGCCATTTTCAGAGCAGCAGGGATTGCGTTGGCTTCAATTCGAATGTCGCGACAATCGGTTCTGCAATGTGACGGAATTCTTCGAA
>DATHJP010000134.1:0-4236 GCA_035489695.1 Terriglobales bacterium | reverse complement strand
ACCCGGACTACGTACTCTTCAATTCGAGCACACGACAAACAGCGATGTGGTTCCTAAATAAAACGACGTTTGCCCGCGGCGCGTTTGGCCCAACGCTCCCCGTGGGCTGGAGTTTGGCAGACGCAAACGACTTCAATGGTGATAATAAACCAGATTTTGTGCTGACAAATGCAACCACAGGGCAAACGGCGTTTTGGTATCTCAATGGGACCACCTTCGCTGGAGGCTCCTATGGTCCGACTCTACCTGTGGGCTGGATGCTGCGAGGCACCGCCGACATCAACCGCGATGGGAAACCCGATTACATTTTGTTCAATCCGGCTACGCGTCAGACCGCCGTCTGGTACCTCAGCTGGGGTGCGGTCGCCGGTGGTGCGTACGGGCCAATACTGCCAGCTGGTTATACTTTGGTTTCGCCCTGAATACACTGCGATCTCTTTGCCGTTGATCTTGTACCATGCGAACGCAAAGCCCCTAAGTGGATCAATACTTTCCTTCGATACTCACGCTCGGCCCATGCTGCTTGAGCATCTAATTTGGCGAGAATTGCGACTACGTATCGGGTCCGGAGGGACCAAGGGGATATTTCCGTGGCTTGGGTTTTGCTACCACTAACACCGTGCCGGAAACAGGGGCAACAGTTATTCTCCTCCTTCTGGCCCTAACCGGAATAGGATTCGTTAAAGGGCTGGAATGGCGTTGGCGTCGTTGGGGAGCACAACAAAAACAGAAGGTACACCACAAATGAGAACCTTGGAATGGATACTTGCAGGGGCAATAGTAGCCTCCCAAATGACCAGCAACTTTGTCCCTGAATTTCGCTGGCCGCATAAGCGAGCAAAACTCCGCCCGGAGCCTAGAACAGTGCTATTCGGCAGGGGACGGAACGGTTGGAAGTGTCGCTTTCACTTGAACGATCGCATGATTTGTCAGCACGCTGAGGGTTAATGCTCCCGGGCCGCAAGCCGCCTCGTTCAGCCCGAAAGTGCGGCGTGCAATCGTGTCGATTTTCTCAAATTGCGCACTGCGGTCGAGAATTTCGTCTGGGTGCATTGCCTCAACGTGACATGTTAGGTTGAACCTCCGCCAAGGGACTCCTTGGCTGGAATGGTTGGCCGGCATGTACCTCGGACTAGGTACAGGGTACTAGGCACGCGAGCACGCGCGTTACACGCGCGCGAGGGCTTGGATGGGTCTCAGGCGCTGCTATGAGCGGCTCCTTAGTCTGCAGCTGCAAACGAGGAGAAAGCCAACTGCTCCGCTAAGCAGCGTCAATGTAAAGCCAGAATCGGGCACGGGCAGCGCCGGGTTGCGACCGTAAAAGCTGATTGAAGTAATGTTTGTTATTCCATCCAGCGTCACTTGGAAGTTTCCGTTCAAGGTGTCTTGGTGCGTGACCTGATACAGATTGTCCACGCTTTTGCCGCCGGGAACGAATCCAAAGACGTCTACGTAAAGCAGTTTGTAGTCGCTGTTCCCAAAATTCCACCAAACGTCTGCAAACGGTAAGGGATTATTGGTGAATAGGTCAGTAAAAAAGTACTGGCCGCCGTTGAGAATCCCAAAGGCACTCACCCAGCCACGGATAAAGACTGTGGGATCATCGAACCAGCCGAAGGCTGCTTGATCGTAAAAACCGTGGATTTGCACTGGTGTTGGAGGGCCGAAGTCTATAGGCGTCCCGCCTGGGGTTAAGTCCATGATAGCGGCGCGTGTTGTTAAGGTAAGCGCAAATACACAAACGATGAGGTACATTCTTTTCATGCTTTGCCTTTAGTTGATTTTTCGGTTGGAGTACCTTTATCATTTTCGTCTAACGAATGTCACGAAGTTGTTTGGGCTACGGATCACGAGGTTGACCCAGAGTCATGCATTGCGTGCCGAATGCCCTGAACGATTAGGCCGAGACGGTCTGTTTCGCCAGCATCTGGCCGAGCCGGGTCGCCGCTTGACGCGCCGCTTCCGCCGAGGCAAGCCAGGCAGGAAAACTCTACTGTCGATGCAATCGCTTAACGAGGCTAAATCGCTCGACGTAAGCTCCTGGAAATTGCAGTAATAATAGAAAATACGTATAAATATAGTAATAGTGCTTGTGTCCGTGTCGGACTTCGCCTATACTCTAGGGCCATGATCTGGCAATCTTGGGTTCTGTCCGGCTTAGGCCTGGCAGCCTTGGTCGTGGCGTGTGCCGCGATCTTGGCGGTTTGGTCCGAGCGAGACTACCGTAAGACAAGACCGGGACCAGCCCCGGCCCAGCCCTCACGCGCGGGCGAGGGCTTGGATGGGAGTGGTCAGGAGGCTACAGCGTCTCGGAACGAAGGGGTGCCCACCCTACTCTCTACCGGGGACCTTGGGAGCCCCTAAGGGCAACCTCCACCAGAGCAACGCGGAGAACGCTACCGCGAGCGCATGGCTGACGTTAGCGATAAGGTTGTGGGACATTTAGAAACAATGGAACCGGACGACATTCTCCGTCGCGGCTCCTTAACTCGAAAGATTTGATACAGTCGCGCGACGGACGTTTAGACTGGATGAGGCGCCGCGTAGTCAGGGATCATTGAGTTCTCAACATTTTGGCGAGCGACTCGGTCATACTTCTCGATGTCATCTACCCGATCCAGGATTGAATCGGGCTGCATTGCTTCGAGATGCGGCAAAACCTTCTCCGTGACCCCCGCCATTCGATGTACGTGACTCTGAGCAAGCTGTTGCATGTTGAATGCCGGTGTACCTGCGTGGTCGAAAACGGGAGCATACCCTTAGTCCCCCCGGACGTGTCGCGCCGAAACAAAGGATTGTTATTCGGCAGGCGGCGGAGCGGTTGGAACTGACGCTACCTGCACGAGAGAGTGATTTGTCAGAATGTTGAGACTCAATGACCCTTGGCTAGCCGGCGCCTCATTCAGTCCAAACGTCCTGCGCGCGACGGTATCAAATCGTTCGACTTGAGATGCGCGACTCAGAATATCATCAGGCCCCATCGCCTCCAAATGTCCCGCAACCTTCTCGCTGACACCGGCGATGCGCTCACGGTAGCTGTGGCGTAGCTAAAGAACTTCGCGGTATTTCCCGTCGGAGTTGTTTTCCGCTTTCGCCTTCGTGATGGCGAGTTTCCGGCCGACTTGTCGATCACGACGACTGACTCATCGGTGCCCCGGCCCACGCGCGGTGAGAGCGGGGCGATGATCTTCTGGAGAATCATGAGCAGCTCTCCAGGTATAAGCTGAAAAAGGTGCTCGGCCTGGCGCTCGGCTTCGCGCTGTTTTCCAACCTGCAGCAGTTAGCAGCGGATCAATCAGTTTCGCTCGCGTAATGCTCTCACTAACTCTTCCGTGAGGTCCGGCGACTGCAATGTGCTGAGATTTAGTGTCGATGTTTCCGAGTTTCTCCGGGCCGGGCACAGCAAGGTCGTTTACCGTCGCAAATCAAACACATTACGACAAGCCAATTTTCCCTACATCGAACTCCGCCTTCGTCCCGCGCGGCTCGGCAAGGCATTCGCAGAACTATGTACGCTGTTGCACGCAACTAGGTGAATCTGCCATCATGCGGCCAATCAGATACTGGATATGACCAACCTGCAAGAGCGCGACGACGCTCATCTCTACGTCTTATTAGCATGCGTCATTGGCAGCTCAATCAGTTTAGTACAGGCAAGTACGTGGCCTATTGTTAACGTCTGGCCGCCGATCGCACTGACTGCTACGGCGAGCGTTGCATCGGCCGGAATCGCAACGCCTGCCCCCATATCCGCCACACCTACACCATCCGCCACTCCACCCGTCGACCCGGCTCGCAGCGAAATAGAGGCTGGAGATACATTTTTGGCGGAGCACGAGTTTTCGGACGCAAACCAAGCCTATCTGCGAGCCTTAAAGAGCGCCGACGCGACAACGCGAAAGCAAGCACTGGAAGGTATCAAAAGATCGTTGTCGTCGAAGGACTTCCGATCGTCAATGGTGTTCTATTGGAACCATCCCTCACGATTAGTGGAAATATTTAAAACGCCCATCAAAATCGTTTTTGGGATCGCCGCTATATGGCTCTTTTGGTGGTTCACAGCTAAGGTTGGTAACGTAATTCTCCGAAAGTTAGCCGACGAGACACCAGCAAACATAAGCGGATTTCAGTGGATTTGTTCTGACTTCCGTTCTGAAATCGACCTTTAATCGGTGGAAATCACGGATAAATATCTGAAGATAAGTCGCTTAGCGGGTGAAGGGAATCGAACCCTCG
>DATHJP010000133.1:0-5214 GCA_035489695.1 Terriglobales bacterium | reverse complement strand
AGGTTCTGCAGCAGTAGATCCAATCCAGCTAAAGGCGGCCTTCCGTGGAACTGCTCGCCACTAGCAAACGGAGGCTGTTATTTCTTGCGCCGCTTTGCGGCTTTCCCCTACCCAACCGTCAGGAAGCGAGATGGGCGAAAGTTCACTAAGGAGAAGGCGGAAAGTTCCCTAAGGCGAGCTGTGGCCGGTCCACCGCAGCACGCCGAGGTAGGCACTCCAGGGACCGACTGCTTCGCGGTATTGATGGGCCATCACTCGAGATAACTGGTGCAAATGAGTAAGGTCGTGGGCTGCCCAAGTCGCGAGCAGTTCTGCGAGAGTCACCACCCCAAGGGCGGGATGTCGTCCTCGCCGCGCCAGGTCTTCAGACTGAGGATTCAGTGCCCGCAGTGCGGCCAGGTTTTCTCGTCGAAGTCGAGCGAACTCATCTAATAGCCGGTCCAGCGACTTGCCACGACTCTCGAGAATGTGGCCCAGGCGATCGAACCGCTCAAACGTCTGGGTCTCGCCATTTTCCAGGATGATTCGCGCGCGCGCCATCCAGTCGGTACGCTCACCATGAATCAGATGCCCGATGACATCGAATGCACTCCAAGTATCCCCGCCTTCGTTTCGTTGGGTCCAAATATCCGGGAGCCCACGGAGAAGCGCATTGAATGCCGCGGGAGTGCGTTCAAGCAATGCGATGGTCTCGGGCAAATGGAATTGCGCAATGCTTCCCATGTTGTAAGTAGATGTCTGGGGAAGAGCTTTGGATTTAATGTCAGAAGGCGAAAAGGGGAGAGGAAGGTACCGAAGCGCAGAGAGGAACTGTTCCGGTAAAGTGCGGGACAAAATTAAAAGGCTGCGACATTGGTTATGCTCTAGCCGCCAGCTCCTGCGAGGGAGCCGAGCAGCGTGGAGACATGCACCATCGCAGCCCTTGATGCGATCACTGCTTTCGCAGTTCCAAACCCCAACTGCTCCTCGCAGAGCCGTCGGTTTTTTCGGGTTTGGTGAGTCCGGCAAGTTGCCTTGCCGCCCCGATCACCCAGTTTACTTTGGGTGGCCACGATTTATTTTGGCCAACCCTTTCAACCGTCGACGGGGCACAAGTTAAACGGCGAAGCGAAAAATGTCAATGCCGCTTTTCGGTGCAATGTGAATTCATTCACGGTGAATTGTGGGTCTCGCAATTGGTTGCAGCGATGAACGTTGCGAGAGAGGAAAATGTTTGGGACCGATTTTCCACAGAATGTTCCACAATGGGAGCCGTGTGCAAATGAACCTAACAAACATCTTGACGCAAGAAACCTTTCTGACGCATGGTGTGGGAAGCGCAGTCTGATGTCGACTCTTGTGGCGTATATCGATGGGGGCTCTCTGGGGAATCCGGGGCCGTCGGGTATTGGAGTGGTGATCGATGGATCGGAGGGGGGCAGGATCAGAATCGCCAGAATGATTGGGCGACAGGATAACAATGTCGCTGAATATGTCGCGCTGCTGGAAGCCTTGCAATACGCGGTCACCTCAAAAGCGCAGTCGCTTCATGTGTACTCCGATTCGCAAGTCGTAGTGAGGCAGATGACGGGCATTTATGCCTGCCGAAGTCCGCGTCTTTACTCGCTGAATTGGATTTGCCGAAAGCTGGCCCGATCTCTGAATTTTTCCATCTCCCACGTTCCTCGCGAAGATAATGCGGAGGCCAATAGTCTGGCCAATGCAGCGGTTCGCGAACAGCTCGTCTGAAATATCAATCCAGTCAAAGTTGGCGTCGACAGACAAAAGCGGGTTGTCATTCTTGCGCCGCTTCGCGGCTGACTTCGGGCCTTTCGTCTTAGGGCGGTTTCTGGCGCCCCTTCGGGGCTTTTTCGTTGCCACATCGCTACCCACGGCTGGCGCCGTGGGCTGCATTCTTTCGCCGCTTCGCGGCTTCCCGATTTCGCTTCGTGGGAGATATCAACGGCGGGATCACACGAGACTCAACATATCAGCGGGGTGGGGATCGAACACGACTCGAAATATCAGCGGCGGGGATCGAACATGACTCGAGATATCAGCGGTGGGGATCGAAGGCAACGTTCACACGGACGTTGGTTTCCGTCTCGGCAGGAGTGTATTTCCATTTCTTGACAGCTTTGACAGCACATTCGGCCAGAATGGGATTGCCACCTACAACTGAAATAGTATCGACCGAACCGCCTGGCGAGACCACAACATCCAGACGAACCATGCCACCGATGTAAGCGCGCTTCAAATCCCAAGGATAATCGGGCGTTACTTTGCGGATCAGCTTTCGGTCTGCTTTCTCAATTTTCTGAGCGTGCAAGTCGGGATTGACAGAGGCAGTGAGTAACGAAAGACAGATTACGACGATGGTGCGGAGCGCCCATGAAGGGCGCCTTCGACATCGATTGCGACATACTTCAGTAGTAAACACCAAGTCCTCGTAACGTCGGGGAGACGGCCCCAGCTTCGAAATTAGAGTTGGCGCATGGAATCGGCAAGATTACCAACGTACCTTGCGGAGCCGAGTGCGGCCGAGACACGCGGCGGAGCGTGATCTGTCGCAATCGGGCTTGGCCTTCAGTGACGTTCTTTTATCCATCCGACATTGCTACCGTGACAGCCACAGGAAGAAACCAGGAAAGGGCCGGTGGCCGATCACAATTATGGGGAATCCATCAAAATCCTCGTTCAAGCTCAAAGTGCTTTATGGCGAGTCGGATGAAGAGGTACTGGCTTCGCAGGCGGTTTCCATTCAAAAAGCGGGGCACGAAGTGGCGACAGCGGTGGGGCGCAAGGGAGTGGAAGAGTCTATGCGGCGGCAGTCGTTTGACCTGGTGATTCTGGGTCCGACGCTGACCAGAAATGACCGGCATCATTTGCCTTACATGGTGAAGAAGGCACATCCGGGTACGCGGGTGCTGGTGATGCATGCGGATGGCGGAAGGCATCCCCAGGTGGACGCGAATATCGATACCGGAAGAAGTATTGATGACCTGTTGGAGAAGATTGCTGAGATGCTGGCGCAAGAAGTAGTGACAGGAAAGTAGAGTTTCTGGTTTCTGGTTTCTAGTTTCTAGGGCGGCCTCTTGGCTGCCCTTTTTGTTTTGTGGCAGCACGTGCGAGTGGGGGAATCACCTTGATTACGAATCTCGGGAATCAACGTGGAGTAAGACGGCGATGGCGGGGGTCGGTTTGAGATATTCCCCGCGGGACGCGGGCCTTTGGGAGGCACAAAGTGGGAAATATCTGGGAAAAGGAATTCGATGCGATGTCGGGTCTTCAGTTCTCGGTTCTTTGTTCTTAGTTCTCGGTTTTCGTGTTCTCTGCTAGTTGATAGAATATCGGGCTGCCCGGCCTTCCGGGGGGCGAATCCTCCATGAGCAATCCATCACAAGAAAAGAAAATCTATGTGACTTTGAGCGGGCTGCCGCTTTCGTTTCATTTGGAGTGGCCGTTTCGGAAATCGACCTCGGGAGCGGACTTTTGGTTTTTGCACGCGGACATCCGTCTGGAGAACTCGGAAGGATTGCATGCGCCAGTGGCGGTAAATCTGTCGGCAACGGTGCGCGAAGTGATTCCGTCGCTCGAGCCAAAGGATCTTGAGGGGCCGGTAATCAATGCGCTGCGCAAAGAAGTGGACCGGCGGCAGGTGGAGTTTGTCAGGTCGGGGAAGCTGGTGCCGGTACAGTTTTCCAGCCGGCACTATGACTTCAAGCGCAATCAGTGGGTGTTTGGGAAGGCGAGCGATGAAGAGATTGAGCGGTTCGTGGCGCGGAAAGTGTATTGGCAGACGCGATTGGTAGGTGGAACGGTTTGGACCGGCGATCCGACAGAAGCGTTCTATGTGCAGACATCGACGGCGCATGTGCTGAAGGTAGCAGGGAAACTGAAAGCTGAGGGATTCATCGAGCTGGATGGGGAGTGGGCGAAGGCGAATCCTGCGTTAATGCAGCGGGCTGAGCAATTCCAAACCGATATGCGAGGGGCGCTGGAGGAGTTGGAGAAGAAACACGCGTTTGAAAGAGGGTAAGAAAGAGATTTTCGATTGCCGATTCACGATTTTCGATTGAAAAACACTACTCACGCTTCATCGTATCGATTAGCTCAAACAGTTTGCTGCGATCAACTACCTCTACGAAGGGCTTGCCCTGGGTTTTATTACTGACCACGTAGATCGTTGGGGTGTGCTCGATGCCGACACCGATACCTAGATTCTTGTCCGCGGTAATCTTCGCCGCCAGTTCACCTTTGGGATCCACTACGAACGGCAAGTCGAGTTTGTGGTCGGCGGCAAACTTTTCGGCGAAACTGCGGAGGTTGGCAGGGGTGATCTCCGGCTGGTGCTCGAAGATATAGTCGCGAAATTCGTTGCCTATTTTCTTGGAAGTTTTATCGAAATAGCGAGCAATTAGGGCGGCGTCAAACGACCAACTGTGGAAAGGCAGAGGGAAGTCGTGACGGACGATAGGGATGTTGTAGGTTTTGCCGGCCTCTTCGAGCAGAGGCGCAGCACGGCGGCAGTCGGGACATTGTAGATCTTCAAAAACTACGATCGCGACTTGGGCGCCTTTGGGAGGCTTGAGCACGGAACTCGCGGTCTGGGCTGAAACCGCGGCCGCCGCGAAAAGTATGAAAAGGATGGATACTTTCTTGATCATAAGCATATTAGTTAGATGCACGAAGCTTTCGTTTCCGCTGTTCTGATCTATCCCAATGGTAACAGCCTTAGCTGGTGGCGCTCCAGAGCGAGTAGCTTTTCTTTGATGGGCAAGCCGCCGCCGTATCCGGTAAGTTTTCCATTGCTGCCGATGACGCGATGGCAGGGGATCACGATGGGAATGGGATTCGATCCGTTAGCTAAGCCCACCGCCCGCGAGGCTTTGGGATTGCCGATGCGCCGGGCCAATTCGCCGTAGGAGATGGTCTGGCCATAGGGGATGTCACACAGGCGCTGCCAGACTTCCATTTGGAAAGGGGTGCCTTCGGGTGCGAGGGGGAGGTCGAAATTTTCCCGTTCTCCTGCGAAATAAGCTTGAAGCTGGCGGATGGTCTCGCTCAACGGCGCAGCATCGTGGCGCCATGCCGGATCAGGCGATTGAGTTTCGCTGGCGAACATGATGTGGCGAAGGCCGGAGTCATCTCCGGCAAGTAGGAGGGTGCCCAAGGGACTTGCGATTCGTGTATAGCAAATTTTCGTCATGGTCTACGTCCTTGCATCATGCGATT
>DATHJP010000132.1:0-2323 GCA_035489695.1 Terriglobales bacterium | reverse complement strand
GGTAAGAATTTTACTTTGAGTCTGAACAACGGACCGAAGGCAACTGCCTCAGGTGTAGTTGACGGGACGACGCTCAAGGCGTCTGTACAACCGTCTGCGGCGTGGGCAAGTCAGACGGGTTGTGGCAGCGATCATGTGCTGACGCTAGTTGCGACCGTGGATCCAAAATCGGAGCCCAGAACTCTCGCGGGGCTGTTGACCGTCAATGAGTGTTCCTCCTGTACACCGGTGGAATTGCGGGGAGTGCGCGAAATTCAGTCTGGAAAAAAGAGCCACTAATGCCGAACCTTTTCACTTTGGTTTTGCAAATTGCGGTAATCCTGGCCGTATGCCGGCTGGTAGGGACACTTTTTCAAAAAATACATCAACCTCGAGTCGTGGGAGAGATGTTTGCCGGCATCATGCTGGGGCCGTCGTTGTTGGGATGGATAGCTCCGCAGATTTCGGCCTATCTGTTCCCGACATCCAGCCTCGGCTTCCTGAACGCGTTGAGCCAGGTCGGGGTGGTGATATTCATGTTTCTGGTTGGATTGGGCATCAATCCCCAAGAACTGAAGGAGCAAGGGCACGCCGCTGTACTGACCAGTCACGTGAGCATTACCGCCCCATTTGTGCTGGCCTCATTTCTATCAATTTATTTGTATCCCAAGCTCTCCGATGACAGCGTGGCGTTTACCAGCTTCGCACTTTTTATGGGCGCGGCCATGAGCATTACCGCATTCCCGGTACTGGCGCGCATCCTGACGGAGCGCGACATGTTACAGAGCCGGCTGGGAACGGTGGCAATCGCCTGCGCAGCCGTGGATGACGTTACCGGCTGGTGCATTCTCGCCTATATCGTCCTGTTGATCCGCTCGGCTCACACTGCCACTCCGATATGGCTCACCGTGGGCGGACTGATCGCCTTCGCACTCGTCATGATCTATGGCGTACGGCGCATGCTGCGTCGGTTCGAAACTATTTATCGAGAGCGAGGTTCCGTCAGCGAGAACGTGATGGCATTGATGCTCCTGCTGGTGCTGACGTCGGCGCTGTGCACGGAGTGGCTCGGCCTTCATCTGCTCTTCGGCGCATTCCTGATGGGCGCCATCATGCCCAAGGAACCGAAGTTTGTCCGCTACGTGCTCGACCGCTTTGAGACCATCACCGTCACTTTGTTGCTGCCTTTGTTTTTCGCGTTTACCGGATTGCGCACCAACATTGGCCTGGTGAAGGGCCAGGAGATGTGGATCTACTGTGCTCTGATCATCCTTGTGGCAACCGCGGGAAAATTGGGTGGCTCGATGCTGGCGTCCTGGATCGCGGGAATGCCGCTAAGAGAAGCCGCTGGGCTGGGCACGTTGATGAACACGCGAGGGCTGATGGAGTTGGTGATCCTCAACATTGGCCTGGACATTAAGGTCATTTCGCCCGCTCTGTTTTCCATGATGGTAATCATGGCGCTGTTCACAACTTTCATGACCTCTCCGGTTCTGGAGTTGATCTGCCCGGAAAAGCTGATCCGCGCTAGCAGCGTGCCCAAGCAAGTTCCCATGCCGCAGCTTGATCTGAAAGCGGACGGTACGGCAGCGTAACCAGCAGCCAGGCCCGGAACCAGTGGACAACCCAGGAAGCATTGGTATAAAACAATTGCGAAGGAGTTCTTGCCTGTGGAGTGGACTGCACCTCAATTCGAAGAAGTCGCGTTGAACTGCGAAATTAACTCTTACGCGAGCGCCGAACTGTAATCTGCAGGAATGCGTATAGAGATCCTGGGCTCGGCCGCAGGCGGCGGCTTTCCGCAATGGAATTGTGGCTGCCGAAACTGTCAGGCCATTCGCGCCGGAACGTTCCAAGGCAAGAGCCGTACCCAAACCCAGGTCGCCATTAGTAATGATGGCCGGTCCTGGTTCCTGCTGAATGCCTCTCCTGATCTGCGCCAGCAGATTGAAGCTACTCCGCCGCTTCACCCACGGAAGAATGGGCGCGACTCCCCGATTGCAGGTGTGCTGCTCACCAGCTCAGATCTTGATCAGGTCACTGGCCTGCTGTCGCTGCGGGAGCTGCAGCCGTTTCGAATCTACTGCACAGCTTCCATCCGCCGCATCTTGTGCCAAGACAACAGTGTCTTCGCGATGCTCAATCGAGTGCCGCAACAAGTTGTCTGGACCGACATCACACCGGGAACGAGCTTCGCCCTCACTAGCGTTTCTGGGCAAGAGTCAGGCCTTCTTTGCGAGACGTTTTCCCTCCACAGCCGTTATCCTATGTACGTCGCACAAGCAGCCGGATTGTCGCCGCAGGAAGCATCGTTAGGGCTTATCGTGGGATCATCTTCAGGTCC
>DATHJP010000131.1:0-3570 GCA_035489695.1 Terriglobales bacterium | reverse complement strand
ATGACAAAGCCAGTCTCGGTGGGGGTAGTCGGCTGCGGCTACTGGGGCCCACTCCTAATCCGCAACTTCGGGAATGTCCCCAACTGCAATCTCGTGGCGGTGTGCGATGTCAGCGAAGCGCGTCTGAAGCACATTAGGAAACTTTACCCGGAGGTCACCGCGGTGACAGACTGGGAGCGCTTTCTTACGGACTTCGAGTTAGACGCAATCGTAATTGCTACACCGGTAAAATTTCATCACCCGCTGGCGCAAAAGAGCCTTCTCGCGGGAAAGCATACATTCATCGAGAAGCCGATGGCGGCGTCCTCAGCCGAGTGCGAGAGTTTAATAGAGATTGCCGAGTCTAAAGGTCTGGTCTTGATGGTGGATCACACCTTTCTCTATTCATCGGCGGTTCGTAAAATCGCCGAACTCGTTCGAGCCGGTGACATTGGTGACATTCGTTACATCAATTCACGGCGCCTCAATTTGGGTCTGTTTCAGAAAGACATCAATGTGACTTGGGACCTTGCCCCGCACGACATTTCCATCATCCTGCATATTCTTGGGGAGCTCCCGATCGCAGTGAATTGCCAGGGCAACGCACACGTCAGTCCTGCAGTCGAAGACGTGACCAACATGTCCCTGACATTTCGGCAGGGGCGCTTTGCTACTATTCAGAGCAGCTGGCTTGAACCGAGAAAGGTGCGCGAGATGACCATCGTCGGCAGCCGGCGAATGATTGTCTATGATGATTTGCAGACGCATGAGAAAATCAAGGTTTACGATGTTCGGGTGGAACGACCTCCCCACTACGACACGTTTGCGGAATTTCAGTACTCATATCATTACGGGGACAGTTACATTCCTCACCTTAATCAAGAGGAACCGCTGAAGGAGGTTTGCCGGCATTTTATTGATTGCATCGAGACTAGCACGCAGCCGGCGAGCGGTGGTCGGGAAGGATTGGAACTCGTCCGGATCCTCGAAGCGGCATCCGTCTCACTTAAGGCGAAGGGCGCGGCCGTGGTTCTGTCGCAATCTGCTAACGGCAGTTCCGAACCGGCGAACGTTCTGAGAGTGGCTTCGCCGTTAGAAGCCGCGGGCAGATGAGTCGCAAACCGTTGCACGGAACAACCGTTGGTTCCGGAGCCACGTTTCTGGGTGGGATAACGGTAGGAGAAGGCGCAACTGTGGCGTCGGAACCACAGTTATAATAGAGGTGTCCCAAAATACGACCGCGGTGGGGAACGTTGCCACGATCCTGGGCCTGCGAAATCCAATGCATATTAGAGTACCATTTCTCGACCTTAATTCTCACCACGCTGCTCTCCGGTCTGAGCTTGACCGTGCGATCCGCGAGGTGATTGACAGCGGCGCCTTTGCCGGCGGACCGTTCGTCGAAAAGTTCGAGGCGGATTTTGCGTCTTATTGTGGATGTCGGTACGCTATCGGCGTCGGCAGTGGAACGGAAGCGCTTTGGTTGTCGCTCTTGGCGCATGGCATAGGACCTGGCGACGAAGTAATCACCGTTTCCAATACATTTATGGCCACTGCCGAGGCCATTACTTACAGTGGAGCTCGGCCGGTGTTTGTCGATGTTAACGAGGCCACCTACACGATGGACCCGGCCGGGCTTGAAGAGGCGCTTAGCCCTCGCACTAAGGCCGTCATTCCAGTGCATTTATTCGGCCAGCCGGCCGACATGGATCCAATTCTTGAGTTCGCGCGGAACCATAATCTCTCCGTCATCGAGGACGCAGCCCAAGCCCACGGAAGCAAATACCAGGGCAGAACTGCTGGCACACTTGGTGATGCCGGATGTTTTAGTTTTTACCCGAGCAAAAATCTTGGCGCGTTTGGCGAAGCGGGCGCGATTGTGACCGACAACCCAAGACTGCAAGAAAAGCTGCGCGGTCTTCGAGATCACGGGCAGGTTCGCAAGTACCACCACAGCATGGTGGGTTGGAACTGCCGGATGGATGGCATCCAGGCTGCCGTCCTCAGCGTCAAACTTCGACACTTGGAAAGCGGAAATTCGCGGCGGCGTGCCCACGCGCTGCAATATAACCAAGCGCTCGAGGCGATTGAGGAAATCGTAACGCCGTACGAGGCCCCTTATTCCCGGCACGTTTATCACGTTTATGCGATCCGGGCCGAGGAAAGGGATGAGATTATTTCATTCCTCCACGACAAGGGAATTCAATGCGGAGTGCATTATCCGGTCCCGATCCATCTGCAAACCGCTTACCAAACTCTGGGCTACAAGACGGGAAGTCTCCCGGTTTCGGAACGCATCGCTTCGGAATTGATCTCGCTTCCCATGTTTCCGGAATTAACTGAGGCGCAAATCGCAGCCGTGGCGCTGGGCCTGCGCGAGGCAATCGCTTCTTGCGTAATGGCCTGAGAATTGTGAATCGGCTTGGAGAGTTAGGAGAGATCGCTCCCTTCGGCACGTCCAACAAAGTGAAAAGCCACATCGAGTTCATCGAGACTAAAGATTTAGGCGAATTTGGGACGAACAACCAACATTTTGCCTCAAGCATTGACTTAAGAATACTCGATCCGCTCCACGATGCCGATTGGGACCGACTGGTCGTTTCGCATCCTGACTGCAATTTCTTTCACAGCGCCGTTTGGGCGAAAGTGCTTGTTCAGACCTATGGTCATAAACCTTTCTATCTCGCTTTCTTTCGGCAAAGCCAACCGGTGGCCCTTGTGCCGATGATGGAGATCAAGAGTCCCTTCACCGGCCGGAGGGGCATTTGTCTTCCGTTTAGCGATTTCTGCGGTCCGCTTATTTTTTCCGAAGGTGAATCAGGGACGGTTTTAAGCAGGATGTCGGAACTGGCCCGCGAACGAAACTGGAGATACTTTGAAATCCGTGGAGGACGCGGGATGCTACCAGGGTCAGCAGCGTCCTCCAGGCGATTCTATGGCCACAAAGTTCGCTTGTCTGAGGACAGCGAGGAGTTGTTAATTCGATTCGCGAGTCCGGTGCGCCGCGCAATTCGGAAAGCCCAGAAAAGCGGCTTGAATGTCCAGGTGGCCACAACGCGGGAGGCGGTTCTGCAATTCTACCGTCTTCACGTCAGAACGCGGCGGCGACATGGCATCCCTCCGCAGCCCTGGTCGTTCTTTCTTAATATATATAGAGAAGCCATCAAAGCCGGTCATGGCTTTGTAGTTCTTGCCGGAAATGGCTCAAAGTTCATTGCTGCCGCGGTTTTCCTCCAGTTCGGCAAAAATGCCGTCTACAAGTTCGGTGCCTCTAACACGTCCTACCAGGAATTTCGTGGGAATAACTTGGTGATGTGGGAAGCGATTCGATTTTTGATGCAGCGTGGTTGTCAGTTGCTGCACTTCGGCAGAACCGACATCGGGAACGAGGGATTACGACGATTTAAGATGGGATGGGGCACCGAGGAAGAGCTGATCGAATATTTTAAGTTTGATATCGAGGAGAAGGCATGGGACACTAATGGGCGCGACGGGTCGGGATTCGGATTCTACAACAAGATTTTTCGGAGGTTGCCTTTGGTGCTCAATCGGTTTGCTGGTTCCGTGATCTATCCCCACCTCGATTAGAAG
>DATHJP010000130.1:0-3839 GCA_035489695.1 Terriglobales bacterium | reverse complement strand
TCTGGGGCCAATAAGCGTTCCCCAGTGCTCTAAATGCTCTGAAAGTGCCCGAAAACGTCCTGTAAGTCGTTAATGTTCCGTTGGTCAGCAGCGTGTCAAGGTAGCGCTCTAACCAACTGAGCTACGCGCCTACACCGCTTTCATTCTAACAAATAGGAATGAACATAATCTTTTGCTATGCAGCATTGCATATCGATTTCTGTGCAGCAACGGAGCGGCAATCTATGAATGGGCCGGGCCTGACAGAACTCATTTTCCGGTGTAGCTGATGCGCCAAATGGAATTCGAGCCATCGTCAGTGACGAGCAGCGAACCGTCGCTGGCGACTGCGACGCCAACCGGGCGTCCCCAGACGTTCTTATTGTCGATGACGAAACCTGTCATGAAGTCCTCGTATTCGCCGCTCGCGTGTCCGGTCTGATGCAATGGGACGCGAATAAGTTCATAGCCTGTGCGGACCGATCTATTCCACGAACCGTGCTCGGCAGCAAAAATGTCTCCCTGGTATTCTGCGGGGAATTGTTTGCCATCATAAAAGGTCATCTCAAGCGATGCGTTGTGTGGCTGCAGTAAGACATCCGGCGTGATGATCTTGTCCTTCAACTCAGGATGTTTTCCCTTATGCCGCGGGTCCTGATGACCACCCATGTACCACCACGGCCAACCGTAAAAGCCGCCATCCTGCACGCGTGTGATGTAGTCCGGAACTACGTTGTCCCCCAGGCCATCGCGTTCGTTGGTTGAACACCACAAGTCGCCGGTCTTTGGCTGAATCGCAAGCCCTACTGCATTGCGGATGCCGGATGCGTAAACTCGCATCCCAGAGCCGTCCGGGTTGAATTGAAGAATGTCGGCGGTATTTTTCTCCCCCGGGCTCGTGTCGGGATCGTCGACATTGGAATTAGAACCGATAGAGACAAACATTTTTTCGCCATCGAGAGAGAACTGAATATCGCGTGTCCAGTGGTATTCGCCACCCGGCAGGTCGGTGATATGTTGCACGCTGCTTCGTGCTTTCAAATCGCCGTTTTGATAAGGAAAGCGCACGACCGACTGCATACTGGCGACGTACACCCACTGCGGATCTGGGCCAGGAGGATAAAAATTGATGCCGAAAGGCCGTTTCAGACCGCCGGCGAAAACTGCCATTTGTTCCGGCTTGCCCGCGCTGGTGATTCCACGGAAGACTTTGATTTCGCCAGCCTTGCTGTCGGCGAGGAAGATGTCGCCATTGGGCGCCCTGCGAATCAGACGCGGCTCGTCCAAGCCGGATGCATACAGCTCCACCTTAAAGCCGGGCGGAACTTGCGGCCATGCGTTCGCAGGACGAGCCACCACTTTGGGTCCATTGCCCGCCGAAGGTGTCGCGAGCGGAGGAGGAAAATCTTTTACCGTAATCTTCCGAGTCTTGCCAGGCTTCTCATACCGGAAGTCGCTGAATGGCGGCGGGGGCGGCGGCGCATTTAATTTTGTGGCGACCTGAGGAGTTTCGACTTTGCTCTTCTCGCCTTCCCCCGGCGACGTCGTAAGTGATTCGACGTAATTAACAATTTGCCATCTTTGCCGTTTCGGCAGACTTGCCCAAGACGGCATGCCGTTGTTTACATCGCCTTTCGTGATGTACCAAAACAGTTCGCCCGGGCTTGCCGATTTGATTTTCTCGCTCGCGAGCGAAGGGATATTGCCCGATCCCTCTCCGTTCTCGCCGTGACAGCGTGCGCAGCGGAGATGAAAAAGAGGCTTAACGGCGGCCGCTGGCTGGCCTTCGTAAGGATTCTTCAGCTCCTTGGCCGATGGTGGAGCGTTATGAAAAGTCGAATTTTGCGCATGCGCGGAAGGAAGGACAGAAATTCCCGTGATGACAAACGCGGCGAGCAAGCCAATAAACAAATCTGTGTATGTTTTCACGATGTTCCTCCGCCAATCGGCAATGCAAGGTGCAAATGGAAAACTCCGCAGGCCGCACCAGTTCAATATCCTTTTACTTTGATCACAAAATAAGTGAACTCATGCGCGCCGTCGAGTAGCAGTTGATGCGGTACCCGAGCGGGAATATGGACGATGTCTCCAGCTGAGAGCTTCTGCCGCACCCCACCTTGAATGGAACCGTTGCGCTTTTCATGGGGCGCGACAGTCTCGCCATTGATCATGGTACCGCCGACCAGGAGCGTGGCCGAACCGGATTGGACCACGAAGACATCGGCCTGAGTTTCGTGCCATTCGACTTGGCCGTCGGCTTCTCTGCGGCCCAGCAGGAACAGTTCATTGGGAAAATCGGAAAGCTGTCTCACCGCCAAATGACGCGAGTCCTTCGCCGCCTCTTGACTGAGGGTCTGACCAAGTTGCTTCAGCGATGCGGCACTCCAATATTCGAAGCCCGCCGGGGCTGACTCTTGACCAACCATGGATAGCAGGGGAATCAGCAACAACGATAAAAGCCAGGATCGGTTCATTGTGTATTCACCTCGAATCAATTTTCGCAGGCGTTACCGGCTCTTGTCGCTTTCGTGTCCATCTTTCCTTAGATCGGATAGCGAGGAAACGGTTGCACTCAAGCGTGTCCATTTCTCGAAATTCGAGCGGAATAGTCGCGTAACATTGCGCTGAATATCCTGGCGCGGGCTGCCGCGCGCCCGTCCTCTGAGAGCAGGAGCGTGGCGGACTATAAAGGCGACTGTAAAAGTTGTCAAAGCCAAAAAACTGAGTTCAGACCAGCGAATTACAATGCGCCTCGCTTTATAATTCACCACTTCGTTGAAACGTTTCCGCCAAGGAACCTTTATGGGTCATCCTCTTCTTGAGCTCACCAACAAAACCGCAGTTGTGATCGGCGGGACCAGCGGCATCGGGCTTGCTCTCACCAAGGCGCTTGCCCAGGCCGGGGCTGATGTTGTTCCCTCCAGCCGCCGCGTCGAACAGGTGCGTAGCGCGGCGTTGGAGGTTGAGAGGCTGGGCCGGCGTTCCCTGACTCAAACTTGCAATGTGACGGATAATGCCAGCCTCACCCAACTTCTGAAATCTGTGTGCGACAAGTTTGGCAGCGTTCAGATACT
The DNA here is from genome assembly GCA_035489695.1 of Terriglobales bacterium. Classification (GTDB taxonomy): domain Bacteria; phylum Acidobacteriota; class Terriglobia; order Terriglobales; family Acidobacteriaceae; genus 40CM-3-55-5. Next base: position 786 of record DATHJP010000130.1, on the reverse strand, counting down.
GGTGAACTCCGCCGGCCGCACCAAACGCACGCCCACGCTTGAATTGCCGGACACAGAATGGGAAGCAATTCTTGAAACCAACTTGACCGGAACATTGCGAGCCTGTCGCGTGTTCGGAAAGCATATGGTTGAGCGGGGTTACGGCCGCATTATCAATATTGCCTCGATCGCGTCGTTTGTCGCGCTCTATCAAGTGGCCGCATACAGTGCCAGTAAGGCAGGCGTTGCTGCATTGACTAAATCGCTGGCCATCGAATGGGCAAGATCGGGAGTTTGCGTCAATGCGATCGCTCCCGGCGTTTTTCCTACGGAGTTAAATGCCGCTTTGCTGAACGGCACTGAGCGTGGCCGGGAATTTCTCATGCGGACACCCATGGGGCGTTTTGGAAAACTGGATGAACTTGCAGGCGCCGGTGTGTTTCTCGCTTCCGATGCCGCCAGCTTCGTTACCGGACACCTATTAGTTGTCGATGGAGGTCTTCTGGCGAGCGGCGTCAACCAATGATATTTGTCAGACCGACCTCGTAGTGACGGCATTGCTCGAAGGCATACGGGCTCGAGTCTGTTTCACGATTTCCATGAACTTGCGCGCGTTTTCGACGATGATTTGCGACTTGCCTGATTTCAGGGCTTCCGCCTGTACCAGTTCGCCACCGACTCCCAACGCGGCGGCTCCGGCCTCGATGAACTCGGCCGCAGTATTCAGGTTGACTCCGCCCGTGGGCACCAGCGGAATTTGTGGTAGCGGACCTTTTAGAGCTTTGATGTACTTCGCCCCTCCGACTT
>DATHJP010000129.1:0-3647 GCA_035489695.1 Terriglobales bacterium | reverse complement strand
ATGCCGGATGGTATCTACAAAATCGGGACTCTCGAGATGGAAGTGAAGCGCGGCGTATGTCTTGCTCGCGGCAAGCTTGCCGGCAGCACGCTTACCCTCGACCGCGCAGTTCGCAATGTGATGCAATTCACCCACTGCGATTTGGAAGAGGTGCTGCGGCCCGCGACTCTGAATCCCGCCCAGGTGGCGGGGTTAGCCGGCAAGGGCATATTGGAGGTGGGAGTCGAGGCTGATGTGGTGGTATTGAGTCCCGAGGGCGAGGTACGAAATACAATCATCCGCGGCGCTGGTATCTAGCCGCAAGCTCGAGGAGCGTAGCGATGGCCGACAAAGGAAAATTTGCCCACTACATGCTCAAGGAAATTTTCGAGCAGCCGCAAGGCTTGCGCGACACCATCGCACCGCGCGTGTCCCTGAAGGATGGAACCGTCCACCTGGAGGATGTTCGTATAGGCGAAGACGAGCTGAAAGCGATGCGCCGAATCAATATCGTGGCCTCGGGTACAAGTCGTCACGCGGGCATGGCCGGTCAGTACATGATTCAGGATCTGGTGAATGTGCCTGTGGATGTGGATTACGCCAGCGAATTTGAATACCGTAATCCCCTTATCGGGCGGGGCGAGCTTACTATCGTCATCACCCAGTCGGGCGAGACAGCGGATACTACGGCCGCCCAGCGCGAAGCCCGTGCCAAAGGCTCCCGTACCATTGCCATCTCCAACGTGATTGATTCCACCATCGCCCGCGAGGCCGATGGCGTCATCTATACCCGCGCCGGCCCGGAAATCAGTATCGCGTCCACGAAAGCCTTTACTGCTCAAATGGCTGTGCTGTTTCTTTTCGCGCTCTACCTGGGACAGGTGCGCGGTAAGTTGAGTAAAGACCAGGTGCGCCGGTACATAGGCGAACTGCTTGAACTTCCCAAGAAAGTTGAAACCGTGCTCGAATCCGCCCCTGACTGTGAACGCCTGGCGGACAAATATCACAAAATGGAAAGTTTTCTGTTTCTCGGGCGGGCCAGTCATTATCCCGTAGCCATGGACGGAGCCCTGAAGCTCAAAGAGGTCTCATACGTTCACGCCGAAGGCTATCCCACGGGCGAGGTCAAGCATGGTCCAACCGCACTGATCGACGAGAACTTGCCCGTCGTGATCATCGCGACCTGTGACCGCAATGATCCTGGTTCAGTGCTGCGCTACCAGAAGAATGTGGCGAATATCAGAGGATTCAAACAACAGTCAGGGCGCGTGATTGCGATTGCTTCGCAGGGTGATGAAGACATGCGCAAATTGGCCGATCACACGATCTTTATGCCGCAGGCGTCCGAACTGCTGTTGCCAATTCTTGAGATCGTTCCATTGCAGTTGTTCGCCTATTACGTGGCTGTGCGAAAAGGCCTGGATGTTGATCGCCCGCGAAATCTGGTGAAATCGGTGACTTTGGAGTAGGACCGGAACTTAGTTCGGTTTCCGGTTCTTTCCTTCTGAGAGATATCGCAGGAGCGCCGTGTCCGCGGCGTATTTGAATTTTTCCAGGAACGAGGCTTCCGGACTCAGCACGATATCCTCGGAGGGGCGCTGGCGGATGCTCTGGCGCAATCTGTCCCCAGCTTCAGATTCGTTCGTCATGATCTGCATGTAAAACCACAGAAAATGCCGCATCTGATCGAGAGCGGATTTCAGGACTTGAAGCGAATCCATTTCCGGCAACTGGCTGAGAGCTTCCATTAATTCCGGGTCTCCCGGCGCTTCCATGGCAGCGCAGTTCAATTCGCGCTGAATGGCACGCAGATCCTCAGTCACTCGCAGGATTCGAATGTGGATGTCGTCGAGGTACTCGTCTTTTCCCATGCGGTCGCGGCTTTCTCGACTTCAGAAGACATCCTCAACATCTCACTCACCGCAGCATGCGAATAGATGTCCCACGGGCATGCGCTTTAGTAATTCGCGTTACTTTGGTCTGACGGAGGTGGGTAATGGCGCATTTGCAGCGGTACGGGCGTGGAGTTTTGAGCGGTTTGTGGTACAAACGCGCGAGTGTCTCAGATAGCTCAAGCCGGGCTGGTGCGGGCCATCGGACGTTGGAGCCTGGTCGCGCTGGTGGTGAACTCAATTATCGGCAGCGGAGTCTTCGGGTTGCCTTCCGTCCTCGCCGGGCTCCTGGGAGCAGCCAGTCCTTGGGCTGTGTTACTTGCGGGCGCAGCGGTAGGAATCATCATCGCGTGCTTTGCCGAAGTTGCTTCACAGTTTAGTGGGGCTGGCGGACCTTATCTTTATGCCAGAGTTGCGTTCGGGCGGATGATGGGCATTCAGGTGGGATGGATGTTGTGGCTGGCACAACTGGCCGCGCCCGCAGCCAACGCAAACCTGTTTGTGATTTATCTCGGCGAGTTCTGGCCCAATGTCAATCGACCCTTACCTCGATTTCTTATCCTGACGCTCTTGGTAGGGATCTTGGCATTCGTGAACTACCGCGGAGTGCGGGCTGGCGCTCAGGTCAGCAATGTTTTTACCGTAGCGAAGTTGGTGCCCTTAGCCATTGTCATCATCGCTGGAATGTTCTACTTGCTGCGCGCTCACCAGAACCCGCCGCCGGTTCCGTCAACCGGGGATGCAGGGGCATGGCTGAAGGCGATGCTGCTTCTGGTCTTTGCCTACGGCGGTTTCGAAACTGCGCTCACGCCGATGGCGGAGGCTAAGGATCCACGCCGTGATACCGTTTTCGCGCTGTTCATCGCTCTAATCATTTGCACGATTCTGTACACCTCAACTCAGTGGATCGTGATCGGCGTGCTGCCGGATGCGGCCAAAAGCGCGCGTCCCTTGGCCGATGTAGCCAGACTAATTCTGGGGAGCAAGGGAGCCGCTTTGGTTGCCGTTGGCGCCCTGGTTTCTTGCTACGGATATTTGAGCGCGAAAGTCCTGGCAGTTCCTCGCGTCACTTTTGCGCTGGCTCAAGAAGGTGACTTTCCGGCTTGGTTCGCGGCCATACATCCGCGATTTCGCACTCCCTTTTTCTCCGTTTTGGTTTTTGCATTCCTGATCTGGATGCTGGCGCTCTTCGGGAATTTTTCCTGGAATTTGACCCTGTCGGCGGTTGCCCGCCTTTTCTATTACGCGGTGGGATGCGCGGCTCTGCCGGTTTTGCGAAAGAAGCAACCCGAGGCTGAACGCTTCCGGTTACCGGGGGGAACGGTCTTCGCTCTGCTGGGCGTGCTTATTTGTCTGCTATTAATCACCCGCGTCGACTTGAGCGGATCAATCATTCTGGTGGCTACGATCCTGGCAGCGCTTATCAACTGGATATGGGTTCGCAATCGACCAATATCAGCGCGAACGTAACGCTCTTGTTTGAGAGGATTTCTTTGTTCACGAGACTCTTAATCCTTCTGGTTCTGACCATCGGATGTCTTCCCGCACTGTGCCAACGCGAACCTGTCCTGAAACAGATTGACTTGCCACATTCCTATTATTACCGCGAGATGTATTTACCCCAGCTCACCACCGGACCGAGTTCTGTAGCGTGGTCGCCGGATTCCCGCTCCGTCGTGTACTCAATGGCCGGCTCCCTCTGGCGTCAGAAACTGGATTCAACAGTTGCGGAACAGTTGACCGGCGGAGCTGGCTACGATTATCAACCCGATTGTT
>DATHJP010000128.1:0-2764 GCA_035489695.1 Terriglobales bacterium | reverse complement strand
CCTGCGGGACGTAATATCGGCACTGGAATTACCAGCTTTGCAGGGACTCTGGAGCGATGAAGCATCGCGCGGCGCGCTGTTCGCACGCATCGTGCGTGACTCGGGCCTGGTACAGAAGCACAGGGGTATCATTCAGGGCTTACTGCGGAATCGTCAGATTGAGCTTCCGCAGGAATGCCAATCTCTTGCAGATGCCTACCGAAGTTAGGTTAACGGTAAGTTACTCGATGTGAGGAGCTCCCAACGCGGAGCGAAGCTCATGGTACACCACCATCAGCCGCTTATCTTCCAGCCAGTAGGCGGCAACCACCACAATAAGTCCAAATAGGAAGACGAGCAATCCCAGACCGCCTAGTGCGGCGGCAAGAAACGTCCCCGAGGCCGACGCAAACCCTCCGGCCTGGGCATAGAAAACGAAATAAGCGATCAAGCCACCGGCAACGGTGAGAAACCACAAAAAGGTCAAAACCGCCGAGGACCAGGGGATACGTTTGACTAATCGAATCTCAGAGTTGTCTTTGAGACTGTCGTAATAGACCACACCGTTCAGCGGCCAGGCTGTTCGGAAGCTGATCCCAAATCGTTTCAATTCAGGCAGGAGCATAATGGCATGGTGGTCAGGGTAGTGCTGGGCCATGCCATGCTCTAAGCGAAGACGCCCATCGGCGCCAAAGTCGCAAGGAGTAAGTCGCAGACGTTCTTGCCGGCGTGCAATCGCGAGCCCGTACCCTAGCGCGGTATGGCTGATGCGAGTAAATGCGCGCCAGTCTACAATCACAAACCCGACAAGGATCACGGCTCCCAAAAGAACGACGGCCTGCATTCACCGGATGCTATCATAAGTTGGTGGGAAGTAACGCGCTGTGCGCCCCAAGAAGCAACTCAGTCGCAACACCTAAGAAATGTTAAATCTTTTGAAACCTTGACAAAGATTGATGCCCTTCGTTAGAGTTGCCTCTGTTTGTCTCACAGAACGTCCGCTCGAGCCGCGAGTCCCTGCCACACGGAAGCGTCGGCCTAACATAACAGAGATCGGCTAAACGCATGGAAGTTAGACCTATGGGTACGAGGCTCCATGGACGCAGCTAAAGTTGAACGTGTCTACTCAAGTTACGCGAAGGTGTACGACCATATTTTCGGCAAAATTTTCCATGACGGGCGGGAACACGCTGTCCGTCATTTGGATCTGTCCCCTGGTGATCGGATTCTGGAAGTCGGAGTCGGCACGGGACTCGCCTTGCCCTTCTATCCACGTTCATGCGAGATCGTAGGGATTGACCTGTCTGACGGCATGTTAGACAAGTGCAGGGAACGAATTGAGCTCTACCGACTGAGGCACGTCAAGGTGATGCGGATGGACGCCGGGGCCATGGATTTTGAGGACAACAGCTTTGACGCCGTGATGGCGGCCTACGTTGTGACTGCGGTACCGGATTATCGGAAGGTCATGCTGGAGATGATCAGGGTATGCAAGCCGGGTGGGCGAATTATTCTTCTGAACCACTTCAGCAATGGAAATCCAGTGATCGCCGCAATCGAGAAAATGATCTCTCCCTTATGCAAGCAACTCGGCTGGAGAACCGACCTTTCCCTGGCGTCGGTGCTCGACGGCACACGCTTAATGGTGGTCCATAAGCAAAAGGTCAACCCATTCCGGATATGGCATCTGGTTAGCTGCGTGAATCATAAGCCCACGAACGGAAATGGCCAGTCGTCCGCCTCCAAAAGCTTTGATTTGACTCACTCTTGATTTTCCCGTATGTTGTAGCTCGCTTACCGGTTCGTCCTCACGATTTCCTGCCAGGGTAGTATCCGGTTCACCGAAGACAAGCTGATCCATACAGGCCAATGGGCCGGTGTTATGCATAAGGAGACACAATGGTTATAGAACTGTCGCGAAATTGGATTTCTTATCACACCGACGCACTCGTCAACGCGCGAGCGATGCCGAGCTGGGAAGCTACTGATTACTTGACGGAAAACCTGTTCCACGATTCTCCGAATACCAAGCTTCTCGAGGCCAAGGTGCCGCATGAGGAAATCGCTCAGTTTCTGCAGCGAATCTATGGGCCAATCGTAGAAGCGGCTGAGCGGCAAGTGCCGACCCATGCGTCTTCGCGGGTTCAGGTCTTTACTGATATCAGTCTGATGAGCGAAACGACGGTCCTGATCGTTTCTGTTCCGGACGAACCGAAAGAATCGCAATTGCTCCTGTTGGATGCAATCCGGGCCTGGGACCTCGTTTTTCCCAATGCCGATGCGTTCAACGAGTGGGCTGAAAGTCGTTACCAGCAGGTCTTACGGGCGCTAACGCAGGCGGCTGGCTTGTAACTGGCGCTCGGCGACTTTCCTTCTGAGCCTCGCCTTTTCCAGGCTCAACATGGCCGCCTCTATTTCTTCGCGTGAAGACCCCGCCTCGAGGCGGGCCTCGGCCTCCAGGACCTTGGCCTGGGCGCGTTCGATATCGATATCCTCCGCCTTCTCAGCGACCTCTGCCAAGATGTTGACCCGCCGGGGCGTGACATCGGCAAACCCCCACATAATCGACATATAATGCCACTGGTCGCCGATCTGGTAGCGCAACTCACCAACTCGTAGCGAGGTCAGAAATTGACAATGGCCGATCAAAACACCGAATTCGCCTTCGGTGCCGGGCGCGATCACCATATCCACATCTTGACTGAGGAGCAGTTTATCAGGGGTCACAATTTCGAGGAGTATCCGGCCGGGCATCTTTAAGCCTCTTATTTCCCGACCTTAATGC
>DATHJP010000127.1:0-10592 GCA_035489695.1 Terriglobales bacterium | reverse complement strand
GAAATGGCGATGTTTCAACAGTTACCTGTTCCTTGCGGCCTAATCCTTGGTGCCGATAGAGGCAATCGTATGCTACTTTTGCAAGACACGATGGCGAAGAAGCTCAACGCTGAACTGGATGAGATCGAGGTCGGAGTCTATGACTTCGTTGCAGGTCAACACTATGCTACGAAGTTTAAGCCCTCACAGATTCGAGCTGTCCAGAAGAGATTGTTCGCTCTGCTCAGCGAATTTGGCAAAATAACCATCGTGCGACGACATTTGTGAGCCCCTAAATCTGATCACGGTGGCTATTACTTGCTCGAAAGGCGTCGCTGTTTTTCGGTACGTATCTGGACAATTTCGCGGGTCAATTCCAAAAAGCGCCCCGGATCTTCCACGACTACGGCCTCAGGGCAGAGATCAAGCCAACGTTGTTTAGTTTCGCGTTGCATAACGCAATCGCAAGTGTGCAACGAATACCATGTCCTTGGAAGCGTCAATATGCCCGATGATACCTAAAGCTTCTCGGCAGTGCCTGGCAACTGGATTGAATATCAAATGATAACTGTCGACAAATCGCCATAGCACTCAGAGATCTTCGCTGCCGTTTAACTGCTTCCTCTTTAGCGCTGCATCGCAATACAATTGCGTCCGAGTGCATCTGGGCCGGAGGTAACTCATGGGCCTTGTAGTTGCTTTCACTCAGCGTCGGACAATGTCGTTTGTGCGAATGTTGCGGACTTGCTCTTCGCTATCAATGTTCTTGTTGTCCGTGGCGCTGGCCCAGGCTCAATTCATTGACAATTTCGATGGTCTTTCGGTGCAACTCGACCCCGAAGGTATTAAGGGATGGCTGTTTCGTCCCGGCGATGGTACTGCCACGATGGACTTCCGCCAGGGAGGCGGCGGCTATGCATCAATCTTTGTGGATGCTACCACTGACAAACGTGGGATCTGGTGGGCGCTGATTGAGCGCCAGGTTTCCGATCACATGGATCTGAGTTTGATGCAGAAGCCCCGGCATGAATTTCGTATCGAGGCTCGAATCCGCGTGAGCCACGCGCCACGGAGGGTGAACCTGCAAGTCGCGACTCAACGCAGCACCGACTATGACGCCAACCTAATGGAATACGACATTCCGGACACGACGAACTGGCACGTTATCAGCATGACGACGCACGGATTTGATGCCCGGCCCGGAGACACTGTGTTCGGGCACATGGCTCTGATGGATTGGGGACTGGAGAAGTACCGCGTAGATGTGGATTACATCAAGGTGGATATGGTCGATCCCGCGACTGCCGGACCGGACAAGGGAGATCCGATTCCGTACCATGCGCCGGTGGCGGACTTGAACAAGTTTTCAGAGCATCTCAACGTGGCACAAGATAGCATGATCGATCTTGTCGACACGGACGTCAACGAGAATGACTGGTCTGTTCAGGATAGGTCTCGCGGCAAAATCAACCTCCTTGCCGTGGACGAGAGCCACCATGGAATTCTGCGCTGGGACTTGAGTCGATTCGCTGGAAAGAAAGTCGCCGATCATGGCCTGCTGGAACTAACGACGTACTCGATTCAGCGCAAAGCCGAGTACGTGAAGGACTTCGGTCTAATTCGCGTTGTCGAGATTCTGGGCGGGGACCCGATCTGGGATCAAAAGACCGTGACCACCGACAGCTTTTGTAATTACGAACCTCTCAATCGTGTACTGAATCCCCAAATGATCATCGATTGGCCGGTAACTCCAGGAGACGGTGGGAAGACTTATCTGACTATTTCAAAAACAATCTTGCAGCGAATGATTGACGGAAGAACTCACGGCATTGCCATTAAAGCTCTTGGCGCAATCGAAGCTTCGTTTTATTCGATGGAAAACGAGCAAGGCAAATACGGCGCCCGACTTCACTTCAACATCCAGAAGTAGTTTGCAAGACGCGTAGTTCAGTACCTGCTTACGGCTTCTTGCCTTGTTGAGTTTTTTGATACCGCTCCAGCCCAATATTGTCGAGGTACTGTATTGCCGCCTTTGCGACTTCCTCGGCATGCTCCCGTGGAACCACGATGACCCCGTCGCCATCGGCCATTACAACGTCACCGGGGCGGACGAGCACACCTCCCAAAGTAATCGGCCGGTTGACAGACTCGATTTCATTACGTCCCGGGCGGAAGCCTCGACCCATCCTTTTGTGATATGCGGGAACCTTGTGAAAGATAATTTCGTCGCTGTCCGCCAGACCGCCGCTAGTAATGACGCCGCGCATCCCTAGCTTTTGCCAGTCAAGAATGTTGGTGGAGCCAATACTGCGAGTGTCGTTGTCTCCCTCGGCGTCAATCACCAGTACGGACCCCGGGAACAACGCGTCCATATAAGGCTCGCCGGTGATGTTGTCGTACCAATATTCAACGTCTTTATCGCTGGTTTTTGCCAGGCGCTTGTTCGTGGGAACGTAGCGAGCAGTGACCGCGATGCCGACAATGCGATGAGTGAAGTTTTCGGTGTCTTTCCAAAGGGGCCTGATCGATTCATCAACAATGCCGATGTCCTGCAAGCCGACGGTGTCCATGCCGTCCGAAACGTCAGAGACTCGCAACGGCTCATAAAGCTTCAAGATGCGCTGGTTCTCTTCCTGTGAATATTGCTTATAAGGAATGAACAACTGCACCTGACTGGGGACAGTCCTTGGAGCTAATTGCGCCGGCGGCTTTGCCGGTTGCTCATACTGAGCAAACAATGGCGAGGTTAACATCAGAAGGCCTATTGCGCATAGTCTGAGACGAACGCATCTCATGTCAAATCCTCCGGCCAACAGATTCAGCGGGTGCATTATAGCCGAGCAGAGGTTTGTTCCAGTCCGCAGATCATCACGCAGTTGACGGAGCTGTTTTACTGCTTGTTCTTCGCCGATCAGGTGTTGGCTTTGTAGTTGGCCTAAAATCGCCATTACACTCATTGACCCCTGACGATCTGTGAAGTTGACTCCTCCATTCGGAAGCGCATACTGTCGCGGTCGGGGAACACTGGTTTCAGTTACAGTATCCAGTTTACCCGGAGGCCAAAGTGAACAATCAGCTTCAGTCCTCAGGTAAGTTGCTTTCTCGACGGAAATTTATTGCACAAAGCACGGCCGCTGCCGTCGGTCTCTCCATTGTTCCGCGCCGCGTGCTGGGCGGGCCGGGATACGTTTCTCCCAGCGACAAGATCAACATGGCATTTATTGGCGTGGGCGCGCAGGGTTTCCGCGTGATGCTGCGCTTCCTGAGCGAGCCCGACGTGCAGGGCGTCGCTGTCTGCGATGTGACTCAGAGTGCCGCGAATTATCCGCAATGGGAGACGCAAGAATTCTGCAAATCAGTCCGCAAATTGCTCGGCGTCAATTCCGGTTGGGATTGGCTTAGCCCCGACCAGCCGCTTCAGTTGAGCCATACGTTGCGCGTGACCAGCGGTGTGGCCGGACGCGAACCCGCGCAGAAAGTCGTGGACGGGTATTACGCCACACAGCAGCGCTCGGGACAATACAAAGGATGCGCCGCTTACGTTGACTTCCGCGAACTGCTGGGAAAACAGAAAGACCTTGACGCAGTTGTCGTCTGCACGACCGATAATCTCCACGCAGTGGCTTCCATTGCCGCGATGAAGAAGGGCAAGCACGTTTTCTGTCAGAAACCGCTGACTCACACGATCTACGAAGCGCGGCGCATGGCGGAAGTGGCGAAGCAAACCGGAGTCGCCACACAGATCGCCGTCGCCAACCAGGCTTCCGAAGACACGCGCCTGCTCTGTGAGTGGATCTGGGCGGGCGTGATCGGCCCGGTCCAACAGGTACACAACTGGTCGAGCCGCCCGTTCTGGCTGCAAGGCGTCGAGCGCCCGAAGGAGCAGGATCCCGTGCCCGCCGGACTGGATTGGGATCTGTGGCTTGGCCCGGCGCCGGAACGCCCATTCAATCATATCTATCTGCCGTTTTCCTGGCGCGGATGGACCGACTTCGGTTGCGGCGCACTCGGGGACATGGGCTCCTACAGTTTCGACACCATCTTCCGCGTGTTGAAGCTCGAGGCCCCATCGGCGGTTGAAGCGAGCTCCAGCGATCGCTATGAAGAAACTTATCCGCTGGCTTCGATTGTGCGCTACGAGTTCCCAGCCAGAAGCGACATGCCTCCCGTCAGGTTCACGTGGTACGACGGCGGCCTGATGCCGGCGCGCCCCGAGGAGCTGGCAGAAAATGTTTCCTTCCAAGGCGGAAACGAGAATGACGAGGGGCTTCTGTTCATCGGCAATCATGGCAAGATTTTCTGCGGATTCAACGGCGAGAATCCACGGCTGATTCCGGAAGAGAAGATGCGTAGCTTCGTGCCGCCGCCGAGGACGCTGCCTCGTTCTCCAGGCAATGAGCGCGAGTGGCTCGACGCCTGCAAAGGTAGCAAGACCAAGCCCGGCGGAAATTTCGAATTCGAAGGCCTGGTCACCGAGACCTTGCTGCTGGGAAACGTAGCCAGCTGCACGGGAGAGCGGCTGCACTGGGACCGCGCGAATCTAAAGGTCAGCTCCGCCGCCGGACAGAAGTTTGCGCAACCGGAACGGCGCAAAGGATGGGAGTTGTAACCGAACGATCAATCAGGAGGCATCATGTCCGAAATCTCACGCAGGGACTTCGTTAAAACCACCGCAACCGCCGCCGCGGCAGGACTCGTGCTGGGCACTGCACTCGATCTTCATGCCAGTGCGCTCGGCCTTCCCATCGGGTGCCAGACCTGGCCGGTCCGCGACATGATCGCCAAAGACTTTCCAGGCACGATTAAAACGCTGGCACAGGCGGGATTCCAAACCGTAGAACTCTGCTCGCCCGTTGGTTACGACGATTCCGGATTCGCCGGTCTTGCCAAATACAAGGGCAGCGAGCTCAAAACAATTCTCAACGATGCCGGCGTTACTTGCTTCAGCTCACACTTCGGGATCGACGAACTGCGCAAAGATCAGGAAGACCGCATTGCCTGGGCGAAAGACATCGGCCTGACGCAAATGCTTGTGCCAAGCCTCAATGGCCCGAAGAATCCGACGCTCGACGACGTGAAACGCTCGGCCGATGAATACAACAAGATGGGCGAAAAGGCCGCGCAGGCGGGTATTCAGCAGGGCCTTCACAACGAAGATTTCGAGCTCTCGAAAGTCGACGGCCAGCGCACCTACGACGTGCTCTTTGGCCTGCTTGATCCCAAGCTGGTGAAGTTCCAGTTCCAGATCTCAACCATCTCCGACGGATACGACGCCGCACAATACTTCATGAAATATCCGGGCCGGTTCATCTCCATGCACGTGCAAGGCTGGGATTCGAACACGAGAGAGATTGTCGCTGTAGGACAAGGCACGTTGGACTGGAAGAAAATTTTCACCGCCGCTAAAACTGGTGGCGTGAAAAACTACTTCGTGGAGATGGACCTGGAAAAGATGAGGGCGAGCGTGCCGTACTTGCGCAAGTTGCAGGTGTGAAGGTGTTTGATTGTTCTCTGATTTGCGGACTTTGCGTGTGGGCTGATCCATCACAGCATTCTGACGGAACTCTCAAGCATTGCTGCTGAGAACAGCCCTTAGCACTCCTTCCTGAATCGACTTCCAGCTTGCGAACGATTCCCGTCTCGCCCTCGAGGAGAAAAAAAGTTTCTTGACATTCCCTCTTATGGATCAGATGGGATGAGAAGGCCGGTCTCCGACGGGATGCTGTACGCTCCCAAGTTATCGACGCGCTCGAAGCGCAAGAGATAAAGGAGACCGGCAATGAGGAAGGTTAGCACCGCACCGTCCGAAACGTAGAACCTGAGACCGTCAATTTCCACAATGGCGACAAAGAAATCCCGACTCGCAGTTCTGAAAGGGTGGAAAGACATCGCTCACTTCCTGGGACAACCTTCGTCCACGGCTCAACGATGGGCTAAAGAAGGAATGCCGGTCGAACGCAAAAGACGCATCGTAGAGGCACAGGCAGAGAAATTGAACTTGTGGCTCGGACGCGTCTCGCACGAGCCTGTTCAGATCGCGACTGAAACGCCGGATCTATCTGCCGAGCTACGACGCGGCCTTACTTACGTTCGCGAACGCAGAAGAAGGCCGAAAACAAAATGATAGTGGCTCGATCTTTTCGCGCGGATAACAGGGCCCCACCTTCGTGCTCGCGCTGGGAACGTACTCTGGATATACATAATGTACGGTATGGAACAAACAAGCTGAACACGGCATATTGCCCTTCGCAGGCGGTAGATATGCCGTTAAAAACCTCCGATCCCGTTGCACCGATCGACACAGTCACCACTCCCGATGCCTCTACGCAAAACGAAAGCGATGATTTCCGCGTACCCTGGCTACGTCTGGCTGACTTTTTCCTGAGCCCAACACCAACTGCGAACGACATTGCGGTAATAGAAGCGTTGGCTCGCAAGGAACAAGAGGCCATCAAGCGTCGCATCCGGCGCACTGCTGAACAGGTCAAGCGGCATAGCAAATCGAAGCAGTAGCCGCCAAACCCGCTGCGTTGTGACACACCGCCGCACCGTTTTGAAATTCGACTGTCGAAACTTGAATACTAAGTGTGAGAGTATGCTCAGCCGAAACAGCACTCCCAAATGAGAGCCTGCCGTGTCCGGCGAGAGCGGCAGGTTTTCTTGTGATGACGTGCCTTGATCGTTCGGGATTCTTCCGCAAACTCGATGACCTCCTTTGCCCGAGGGCGGAGATAGGTATAATTTTCTGAAAGCGCCGATCCGCTTCGAGGTAGTGCATGCCTTTTTCCTTGTTAGTGAACGGAGCCGAACATCGCATTAATGTTCCTCCCGATGAAAGTTTGCTCTCGGTTCTGCGTAACCGCCTCGATCTTACGGGCACCAAGTACGGATGTGGTGAGGGTCAATGTGGTGCTTGTACCGTGTTGGTTGAGGGTAAGCCGGTGCGCTCCTGTCGAATGAGCGTAAGTTCTGCGGCGGGCCAGAAGATCACCACCATCGAAGGACTGGAACGGGACGGTCGCCTGCATCCCCTGCAGGAAGCTTTTCTGCGCGCCGAAGCATTCCAGTGCGGCTATTGCACTTCGGGCATGATTATGTCGAGCCTGGCTTTACTGGAGGCTCATCCTCATCCAAGCGATGCTCAGATTGTTCGTTACATGGATGGAAATATTTGTCGCTGCGGCACCTATTCCCGAATTATTGCCGCGATTCAGGACGCGGCGGCAACACACGGTTAACGGCCATGAAGGATGAGTCTCTCTCGGAAGATCAGCAGCATAATGCCATCAGTCCATTGGGGTATCGATTCAACCTTGATCGCCGCGCGTTTTTCAAAGTGTTAGGCTCCGGCGTAGTAGTAGGCTTATCAATCAGGTCCGGCCTCTCACAAGAATCGGGAAAGGTCTCGAATCCGCATTCTGAAGAAGAATTGCCTAACTCCATTGCTGCCTGGATTCACATTGCCGCAGATGGCAGGGTGACGGTTTATACAGGCAAGGTCGAGATGGGGCAGAACATCCGTACTTCGCTCAGTCAGCAAGTCGCAGAGGAACTCCGGGTCCCGCTCTCGTCGATTCAACTCGTAATGGGAGACACTCATTTGACGCCTTTCGATCGGGGCACCTTCGGCAGCCGCACCACGCCAACCATGGGTTCGTGGCTGCGATCGATAGCGTCTAGCGCTCGTTCCCTGTTGATCGATATGGCTGCGGAACGCTGGCATGCAGATCGGACCTCACTTGTGGCCAGCGATGGATTAATCACCGAGCCAAGAACAAATCGATCAATCTCCTACGGCGAACTCACTCGGGGCCAGCATCTGGTGAGAGTCGTCGGCGCGGCAATCACTCCAGCCAAGGATTGGCGGATCGCCGGAACCTCTGTTCCCAAACTTGACGGGCGCGCTTTTGTAACCGGCAAGCACAAGTACACTAGCGACATGAAACTCCCAGGGATGCTGCACGGCAGGGTGTTGCGACCAAGTGCCTTCCAGGCCACTTTAGTATCCCTCGACCCTGAGGAAATCGAGAAAATCCCGGGAGTGCAGGTAGTACGAGATTCCAATTTCGTCGGAGTGTTGTCTGCCGACGAATACGCAGCCGCCAACGCGCTCAAGAGACTGCGTGTGCAGTGGAAGGCAGTAACCCAGCCCTCAGAAAATGAACTCTTCAATTATCTAAGGAACAATCCGGCAGTCGGCGGTGATCGTGACCGGCATGTAGTCGGTTCGGTCGATAAGGGTCGCGCATCGGCCGAGAAAAAACTGGCGCAGACCTATACCGTTGCTTACATCGCACATGTTCCCTTAGAGCCGCGCGCCGCGTTGGCGGAGTGGAATGGCGACCAGCTAACCGTATGGACCGGCACGCAACGTCCCTTTGCCGTGCGCGACGACCTCGCGCAAACATTCCGCATTCCCAAAGAGAACGTTCGGGTCGTAGTCCCCGATACCGGCTCTGCTTATGGCGGCAAGCACGTCGGTGACGCGGCCATAGAAGCCGCAAGGCTGGCCAAAACCGCAGCGAAACCGGTCAAACTGGTTTGGACGCGAGAAGAGGAGTTCACCTGGGCATACTTTCGGCCGGCTGGCGTTATCGACGTGAAAAGCGGGGTTGGCGGAGACGGCAATGTAGTTGTTTGGGAGTTCGACAACTACAACTCGGGACCCGCAGCCATCGGCACTCCTTACAATATTGCCAACCAGCGCATCGAATTCCACGCTGCCGATTCACCGTTGCGCCAAGGTTCTTATCGGGGATTGGCGGCTACCGCCAATCACTTTGCGCGCGAAACTCATATGGATGAACTGGCTCACTTGGTGGGAATGGATTCTTTGGAGTTTCGGTTGAAAAATTTAACTGAGCCGCGTCTGCGCGCCGTGTTACAGACCGCTGCGAACAGAATCGGCTGGAAAGAATCGAAGAATTCGTCGACCCGAGCTATTGGCATCGCTGGCGGCATGGAAAAAGGCGGCTACGTGGCTACGTGCGCCGAGGTGGCTGTGGATCGCGCCAATGGCACAGTGAGGATCGTTCGTGTCGCAGAAGCTTTTGAGTGTGGTGCAATCGTGAATCCCCAAGGGCTCAAGAATCAGATCGAGGGTGCCATCGTTCAAGCCATTGGGGGAGCGCTGTTTGAGGGCATTCATTTTAAGAATGGACGCATACTCAACCCGCATCTAGCGGGATACCGCGTTCCGCGATTCAGTGATACACCAGTGATTGAGATCGATATGCTCGACCGCAAAGACTTGCCGTCTGCTGGCGCGGGAGAAACTCCGATTGTGGGGCTGGCGCCGGCGGTGGGAAACGCCATCTTCGCGGCCACCGGAATTCGGCTTCGTTCGCTTCCTTTAGCACCCGACAGTTCTGCGTTACGGACTGAATCCAGTCACGCCCCCTTTTGCCACGTCCAGTGAATCGGCCATGAAATCGTCAAAACTCCGAGGCATGCTAACAAAATGTTGGGATCGTTGGCGAAAACAGGCGATTACGCCAAGAATCGGGTTGTTGGTGTAATGGCGATTTACCAACACGCCGCACCAAAACAGCTCAACGGTTCAGGAACGGCAAATTATGCCTACAGGGGTCTTACCCAACGATCTAGAGTCGACCCGCAAATGCCTTATCTAGTGTCGGTTGCTCACGGGAACCCCCCCGGCATTTCGGTAATGAACTTGCAATGAATTATGGTGGAGCACTGTGAATGCGTTCAGGGTAAAGGCAGGTAACTGATGGATAGGACGGTTGGACAACACATGCAGGCTCTCGAACAAAAGCTTAATCTGCTCAACGTACGAATTATGGATGAGAACGACAGAGCTAAGCGCAACCAGCTTGAGTCGGAACTTCGGGCTGTCGAGTCAGCCCTCACGCTTTATCGTTCGGCGCTTGAGGTGGAAGAGCGGATTCTAAACCCGTAGCTAAATTGTAGAATTCTGCTCCTCTCACGAAGGTGCAGCCTGGGGAGCCTCTCCCTGTTCCAGGGCTGTCGTTCCGAGATGTGGCACGTGGGGGCTTTCGCGGGGCCGAAAGAGCGGAAGGCAGTTCATTCGGAGCAATTCAGTAAATGAAGGCAGTGGCAATAAAGAAGGGTCAGAGCCGAGAGAAAGCGGCGGGTTTCCAGGAAATGGGGATCGTGCGGTGTGACGCCTGTGGGGAGGAGTTCATGATAGGTCACGAGACGGCGTTCGTGGATATGTGGGTCGCTTACCAACAAGCCTACTGGCTCGAAAAGGTTCTTGCGGAGGAACACGAGCGGGACAAGAAACACTCCGACCAAATCGAATTGCCAGGCTGATCCGCACAAACGAGGCGCCCACGGTCTAAGCATGGATCGAAAATCAATCGGACGATTCAAGCGGTCGCTACAGGTTCGCCACCGCGAGCTGAGTTGCGCGTAGCGCAACCTCAGCAGA
This sequence comes from Terriglobales bacterium, assembly GCA_035489695.1. GTDB lineage: Bacteria > Acidobacteriota > Terriglobia > Terriglobales > Acidobacteriaceae > 40CM-3-55-5. The sequence continues at coordinate 196 of DATHJP010000127.1, read as the reverse complement.
ATTTGCATACTGCACAATACGACTACGGGAGGACGAAGGCGATCGTGCGAACACTTCTCTAGCGCGAGAAATAGATCTTGGACAGAAATCTCGTGACCGAGCTTTGCTGGCTTTAGTGGATGCCGCATTGAAGCGGATTAGTGAGGGAACATTTGGCCATTGTCTCAACTGTGGACAGGAGATTAACGCCAAGCGC
>DATHJP010000126.1:0-12702 GCA_035489695.1 Terriglobales bacterium | reverse complement strand
AGGCTGTTGAATTCGTAGATCAGCGGTTCCGGAAACAAATCTCATTTTCTGAAGCAGCGTGTCGGCATAGCGCCGGTTTGCCTCCATGTCGTTTCCTACCACTTGAACATCGATGGGAGCGGGCAAGCCGAAATTTAAAATCTGGCTGACCATGTCGGCGGGCAGGAAAGCGAAACTAACCCCTGGAAAGTCCTTCGGAAGCGACAGGCGAAGCTGGTGAATGTAGTTGTCCGTGGGATGGTGTTTGGTGGAAAGAGTCACAAGAATGTCGACGTCCGACGCGCCCACCGGAGCCGAATTGCTGTAAGAAAGATTGATGCCGCTATACGGCAAGCCTATGTTGTCAATCACGCTCTGGACCTCACCTGCCGGAATCTGCCGTCGAATCGACTGCTCGACCAGGTCACAGAGGTTAGCGGTTTCTTCAATACGCATTCCCGTGGGAGCACGCATATGAAGTTTGAAAGAGCCGCTGTCTACGCTGGGAAAGAAGTCCCGGCCCAGCCATGGGATCAGAATGGCCAGTGAGCCAAGGCAGCTACCGAAGAACACAATCAGGAAAGCCATCCGGTGATGGAGGCAGCTCTCCAAGAGCCCGCGATAGCTCCCGCGGAATCTCTCGAAGGCCGCCTCAAAACGCCTTTGAAGTCGTGCCAGTGGATTGTGGCTGGGAGCATGTGCCTCTCCGTGCTTGTCGCCGCGTAACAAGTACTTCGCCATGGTCGGAACGATCGTCCGGGAGAGAAAGTACGAAGCCAACATGGCGAACACGACTGCTTCAGCGAGGGGCACGAAGAGGTACCGGGCGACGCCAGATAACAGGAACATCGGAGCAAATACGATGCAGATCGCAAGCGTGGACACAAAAGCTGGAGTCGCGATTTGCGATGCGCTGTCCAAAACAACTTCGTCCAAATTCTTTTCTGGTTCCGCCTCTCGGTTTCGATTGATGTTCTCGACTTCGACCGTGGCATCGTCCACCAGGATGCCGACCGCCAGTGCGAGTCCGCCGAGCGTCATGATATTGATCGTCTCTCCCAGCGCACTCAGTGCAATGATGGAGGTCAGGATCGCGAGAGGGATTGAAGTTGCGATGATGATCGTGCTTCGCCAGCTGCCCAGAAAAGTGAGAATCATGAAAGCCGTTAAGCACGCGGCGATCAGCGTTTCCCTGACCACTCCGCTGATCGCGCCACGAACGAAAATCGACTGATCAGCAAGAGGCGCTATTTGAAGCTGTGGTGGAACCATGGTCTTAATTTGAGGCAGAAGAGCCTTAATGCCGGAGATCACGTTCAGCGTTGACGCGTCACCCGCCTTTTGGATGGTCAGCAATACTGATCGCTGCCCGTTGACTTTCACCATATTTGTCTGTGGGGGAAAGCCATCGCGTACCCAGGCAACATCCTTGATGTAGATGGTAGTGGAGCCAATCGTCTTAATCGGGATTCGGTTGAGGTCCTCAATCGTCTGCGGCGCTGCATTGGGAATGGAAACATCGTATTCCCTGGAGCCGATCTTGGCCGTTCCCGTGGGCAGAATTAGATTTTGTACGCTGATCGCATTCACCACATCCAGCGCTGACAGACCCTTCGACTGGAGCGCAGTCGTATTCAGATCCACCTGCACCTGACGTTGTTTACCGCCATATGGATAAGGTACCGATGCCCCAGGCACGGTGATGAGCTGCGTTCGAATGAAATTCAGGCCATAGTCATTGAGTTGTTGCTCTGACATGTTTTGCCCCGAGAGGGCTAACTGCAGGACAGGCACACTCGATGCGCTATAGGCAAGAATGAGCGGCGGCGTTGTCCCTGTAGGCAACTGCCTGAGTTGGGTCTGCGAAACGGCCGTAATCTGGGCAATACCGCGTTGAATGTCCGCGGTCGGCTGCAGGAACACCTTAACAACAGCGACCCCATACAACGATTGCGATTCGACGTGCTCGATGTTATCAACGGTTGTGGTGAGGGCTCGCTCGGTGACACTGACGATGCGGTCACTCATGTCCTGAGGTACGAGACCATTGAAATTCCAGATGATGCTGACAACGGGAATGTTGATGTTCGGAAAAATATCTGTCGGGGTGCGAAAGATTGCCAGCGTCCCCATGATCAGGATGAGTATGGCCATCACCACGAAGGTGTAGGGCCGCCGCAACGCCAGTCGAACGATCCACATAGAATTTGTTCCCGCTTCGTCAAATACGGGCGGTCGTCAATTCGCCCGCTGTAATCTTATTTAATCCTACAACCCGCAGCTAGTTCAGATCTGCGCTGAGCTGGGCTGTCCATCGCGCCGGCGCATAAGCCGCCTTAGCTTGGTGCGTGCCCGTGCGAGCTGGGCCTTCACTGTCCCGGTAGCCACTCCTAAAACGTGCGCTGCTTCGCGGGTGCTCAACCCTTCCAACTCACGCAACTGGAATGCCTTGCGCAACGGGGGAGAAAGCTCCGTTAAGAATTGTAAAAGACGCCTGCGCAGTTCAGACCTTCGACACTCATCTTCAGGGCTCGGCCCCCAGTGCGGCAATTGTTCTGACAGCGAATATTCTTGCGCCTCGCCCAATCGCTCATCGAGTGACAGGTGAATCTGGCGCGGCCGTCTGCGCAGTTGCATCCGGGCAGAATTAATTACGATAGCGGTTAACCACGTCGACAATTGGGCCTGCCCCTTGAATTGATCCAGGTGCTTGTAAGCGGACAGGAGTGCATCCTGAACCGCATCCTCCGCGTCGGCTGCATTGCCCAACTGCCGATAAGCTTTTCTGTAAAACGACGGCAGCGAGCGCGAAAGAACCTCGTGCATTTGCCGAGTTTCTTTTTCGTCGATGCGGACCTCGACGCTCTGTCCGGTTCCGATGTATGCCTCTGCGGTTTGCATGTGCACGCCTCTCGACAGCAAAATGCACGCCGCTTTCCAATCGTTTCCGCGTGGCTTGCCTGTGTATTTTCAGTGACATGAACTAATTGGATACTCGGAAGGCGCCGTAAGACTCAGACTAAGAGTCGGGCGGTTGACACTTGTCGACATTTCGACTGGGTGCTGTGGATTTCACTGGGTTGTCTCGGAGCGCTGCTTATTGCTCGAAACCGGAGGAGCACGAGCCGCCTTCGCAGTGGCATGACGAATCTAGGGGGGCAGGACCGCGAAGGCGACTCTAACTCTTGGCACATCGCTATGTTTTGATCTGATGCAACGGTCCACGACTCGGTTGCGCTTTTAGCGCAGACCGCATTCCGCATTTAAATCAACACCAAACTCTTGCCTCACATTTTGGAACAAGAAATGCATTCAGAGTTTCTAATTCAGTTTCTGTAACAACCGGAACCTGGATGGCGAGAGCTAATCGTTTTTCCCCACTGGCGAGGTGCGTATGCAGTTAATGAGGTGGAGCACGGTGAGAGCGAGTGCAGATGTGTGTCCGACATTCTGAACTGGGTTTGCCCTGAGTGCGGCGGAAGAATGGGTGGACCCGGCAGCGAGTTCAAGTGTCAGGGCGAATGTCAGACAGATTGGCGTCCGATTTGGGATCGAGCCAATTCATCATCCAGGCACGATCACGATTAGTCGTGGCCTGTTCACCAGACCGCTCCGCTAGGTCGTGTGACTAAACCCGACAAGCTATGAATTACGTGGAGGAGAAAACTGTGGTCACGGTGGCGATTGACGGTGTCATACAAGAAGGCCAGCCCGACGAACTCCTCATCGATTTGATCAACCGTACGGGCGGGTCGGTCCCCCACGTCTGTTACCACCCTCAACTGGGCCCGGTTCAGACTTGTGACACATGCATGGTCGAATCGAACGGCCGCCTGGTCCGGGCCTGCGCAACCGCAGTCGCCGATGGGATGCAGATTTCCACGAAGTCACCCAAGGCGGCGGCCGCTCAAGTGGAAGCATTCGATCGCATCCTCAGCAACCATCTGCTCTACTGCACGGTCTGCGACAACAACAATGGCAATTGCACTGTTCATAACACGACGAAACTGTTGGCCATCGAGCATCAGCGAATTCCGTTTCGAGCGAAGCCGTACGAAGTCGATAACACGAATCCGTTCTATCGTTACGATCCTGATCAATGCATTCTCTGTGGCCGCTGCGTGGAGGCTTGTCAGAACGTGGAGGTCAACGAAACCCTTTCCATCAACTGGGAGGATCCGAATCCTCGCGTGCTTTGGGACGGGGGCTCAACTATCGGAGAATCCAGCTGCGTTTCGTGCGGTCACTGCGTGACTGTCTGTCCCTGCAACGCGCTGATGGAAAAAACCATGCTGGGTCACGCCGGCTTTCTGACTTCTCTGAAGAAGTCTGCTCTCAGCGGCATGATCGAGATAGTGAAAGGCGTTGAGCCGGAAACCGGCTACGGAAGCATTCTTCAGGTCTCCGAAGCGGAAGAGGCGATGCGTGAGCACCGCATCCGCAAGACGAAAACGGTCTGCACGTATTGCGGCGTGGGATGCAGCTTCGACGTCTGGACGAAAGATCGCCACATTCTCAAAGTGGCCCCGGAGCACGGCCCAGCCAACGGAATTTCCACTTGCGTCAAGGGAAAGTTCGGCTGGGGACACATCAATAGCGAGGACCGCCTCACCAAGCCGCTGATCCGCGAGGGAGGCAAGTTTCGCGAAGCCAGCTGGGACGAAGCACTCAGTCTGGTCGCCAGGAAACTATCAGAGATTAAAGCCAACGATGGGCCCGACTCGCTCGCCTTCATCTCTTCTTCCAAGTGCACCAATGAAGAAAGTTACCTGATGCAAAAATTGGCGCGCGCCGTGATTGGCACGAACAACGTTGACAATTGCTCGCGCTACTGCCAGTCACCTGCGACCCAGGGTTTGTTCCGTACGGTGGGCTATGGCGGAGATTCAGGTTCCATCACTGACATGGAGAAGGCTGATTTGGTGCTAATCATTGGCAGCAACACGGCGGAGAGTCATCCGGTGATCGCGACTCGAGTGAAGAGCTCTCACAAACTGGACGGCCAGAAACTCATTGTCTCCGACTTGCGTGAGCATGAAATGGCAAGGCGCGCGGACATCTTTCTCCACCCCAAACCAGGTACCGACCTGTTCTGGCTGAATGCGATCAGCCGCTATCTTCTCGACAACGGTCTTGCCGACACCAAGTTCCTCGATCAGCGGGTAAACGGTTTAGACGAATATCGAAAGAGCCTGGAACCTTTCACCATGGAAGCCGCCTCGCAGATTTCTGGTGTGCCCGAAAAGACTTTGAAAATAGTGGCGTACATGATCGCCGAGGCGAAGGCCGTGTGCATCCTCTGGGCGATGGGAGTAACTCAGCATACCCAGGGTTCGGATACTTCGACAGCCATCTCGAACCTGTTACTCATCACCGGCAATTACATGCGGCCGGGAACCGGCGCTTATCCGCTACGTGGCCACAACAACGTGCAAGGCGCCAGCGACCACGGATCTATGCCAAATATGCTGCCGGGTTATCAGCATGTGGATGATCCCGAAGTACGCCAGCGATTTGAGGCTGGTTGGAAGGTCAAGTTGCCCTCTACCAAGGGACTGGACAACCACCAGATGGTGGAAGCGATTCACCGGGGGAAGCTCAAAGCGATGTATCTCATCGGCGAGGAAATGAGCATCGTGGACTCCAATGCCAACTACGTTGGAGATGCCTTCGCCAAGCTCGAGTTTTTTGTCGTGCAGGACATCTTCTTCAGCAACACCTGCCGCTATGCCGATGTGGTACTGCCCGGAGCGCCGAGCCTGGAAAAGGAAGGCACCTTCACCAGCACTGAGAGGCGCATTCAGCGACTCTATGAAGTGCTTGAACCGCTTGAAGGTTGTCGGCCGGATTGGAAGATCATCCAGGATGTTGCCAATCAGTTGGACGCGGGTTGGAGTTATCAACATCCTTCCGAGGTCATGGACGAAATCGCTTCTCTCACTCCGATGTTCGCCGGGGTTAACTACGAGAGGCTAGAAGGATACAAATCCCTGCAGTGGCCGGTCTCGGCTGATGGTACCGATGAGCCCTTGCTCTATACCAAACGCTTTGCTTTCCCTGATGGAAAAGCGACGTTATATCCCGTCGCCTGGATCGGCGTCATTGATCAACCGGATTCCAAATTTGACTTGCACTTAAACAATGGACGGCTCCTTGAACATTTTCACGAAGGCAACCTGACCTATCGCACCGACGGGATTCGAGAGAAGGTTCCTGACGTTTTCGTGGAGGTATCTCCCGAGCTCGCTGAAGAGCGCGGAATTCAAAGCGGGACATGGGTGCAGTTGGTCTCGCGCTACGGTCAGGTGCGAGTGCGCGCTTTAGTGACCGACCGGGTGCAAGGGCGAGAACTCTATATGCCGATGAACTCGGTTGAAAGTCCGGTGAACCGGTTGACCAGCAGCCACACTGATCCGGTGACCAACACGCCGGCTTACAAGGAGGCCAGCGTTCACATGAACGTGTTACACGAAATTGGCGAGAGTCCATTGCCTCGCATCAATTCTCGCTTCGGTCATCCGACGCCGCAAAACGGGGTGGAAGTTGAACGTAAGTGGAAGCGATCAGACTATTCCCCTCCGGGAAATGGTCTAGTGCAGTTGCAGACGAAGAGCTGACGCGAGGAGAACTCAATGGCTCAACCGATTCCTCTGGAAATTCCGCCGCGCAATCCGCGGGCTGAGTTGCGCTCTCGATTGGAGCAGGCTCCGGAACAGCATGCGGAAGCCGTGTTGGCCGCGTACGAAGTTCTCCAGGAGTTGCACAGTCGCGGTGTGCTGGAGATCATGCGCGGCGCCTTAGCGGCGAGCGACGAAATTCTGGGGAAAGTAGTGGACGGTGCCAAAACGCCCGAATCCATTCGAGCCATCAGAAACCTTCTCTTCTGGCGCCAAATTCTTGGGAGCATCGAGCCGGAATGGTTCAAGGGCATCTTCCAGGCGATTCCCGAAGGAATAGCTCAGGCAACGGCGGAACGAGATCAGCCGGTTGGTTTCTTCCGTGTGCTTCGACGGCTCACTAATAAAGATAGTCTTCGTGGCTTGGCCGCTGCCATCGACTTCTTGCAAGCCTTCGGACGTCACCTTCATTCATTGGAGAGTCCGAGTCCGCAAACTTAATAAGAACCCATGGGATTATGAAAATCATGACGAATCGTTGGAGTATCGCCATCGCCGGTGTTCTTCTGCAAGTCGCATTGGGCGCGGTTTATGCCTGGAGCGTTTTCCGCGCGCCCCTCACCAAGCAATTTGGCTGGAGTGTTTCCGAAGTCACGTTCACCTTCACCATCAGTATTTTTGTGCTGGGCATCGCAGCTTTTTTCGGCGGCGTCTGGCTAAATCGCAAGGGGCCACGAATTGTCGCGGTTACAGGGGGCTTCCTATACGGCCTCGGGGTATTTCTCGCGAGTTTCTCCGATCACCGACTGTGGTGGCTGTACCTGACTTACGGGGTAATCGGTGGCACTGGAGCCGGTTTGAGTTATATCGTCCCGGTCGCCGTTCTGGTCAAATGGTTTCCCGACCGCAGAGGGCTTATCACCGGCGTGGCCGTTGGCGGATTTGGAGCAGGAGCACTAGTGACGGCGCCTGTGGCCACTCGCCTCATCCAGCGCGTTGGCGTTCTTCCAACATTCGCTTACCTCGGTATTGCGCTGCTCATCGTGACAGTTGCCACCGGGTATTTCATGCGGAATCCTCCGTGGGGTTGGAAGCCCGAGGGCTGGGCGCCAACTGCGGCGCAGACTTCCCAGCGGTCTAGCCATGACTACACACTCGGGGAGGCGCTCAGAACCTGGCAATGGTGGGCGTTGTGGCTGCTGCTGTTTTTGAATACCTCCGCGGGAATTTCCGTGATCTCGCAAGAATCTCCATTGTTCCAGCAACTGGCCCGAGTAAGCGCAGTGGCAGCGGCCAGCATGGTCGGAGTAGTCAGCATCGGCAATGCTTTAGGCAGGGTGTTTTGGGCCTGGGCATCTGATTCGATTACCAGGCGCGCCACATTCGTGGTGATGTTTCTGGCGCAGGCAGTACTGTTCTGGATTCTTCCCAGCATTAGCTCCGCTGCTATGGTGACAGTCATCGCGTTTGTCATCCTTATGTGTTACGGCGGCGGATTCGGCACCATGCCGGCCTTCGCGGCTGATTACTTTGGCTCGAAAAATGTGGGCCCGATTTACGGACTGATGCTGACAGCATGGGGCTGCGCGAGTGCATTTGGACCATTGTTGATTGCTTACATGCAGCAAGCCACCGGGGTCTATCGCGGAGCGCTGCATGTCATCGCCGTGATAATGGCCGCTTCGGTTGTACTCCCATTGATCATATCTCCGCCTCGTCGGCACGAGGAGTCAATCAGCTCTATCCAACCTCGACGAATTTCGGCGGCGTGATCTATGCGGCTCGTTGACAAGTTTGAGCGTACCATCGCGGAAGGATTCGGCGTCGTAGCAGCAATCTCGTGCTTCTTCCTGGCGATCTCTACTGTCGCGCTTTAGCAGGTCAAATCTTTATTCGTCGATGGGACGGATAAAGCCTGAGGGGAAAAACGTGCGGTGTGTTTCGAGCTAGCGCTTACGCCAGGTGCAGCCGGTGGTGCAGGTTGCCCCACCGGTTGCAAGCCTGCCATCACTACTGGCCGGCGCTAGCGTTGTTGGAGGACGGCGTGGCCACCACCGTCTGTTGACTGTCCTGAGCAAGTTGCTTTTCCTGACCTTTCGAATACAGGAATTCGTGGCCGGTCGTTTCTCCCGGATAGAACCAGGCAACAAGAGCGTCTGGCCTCGAAGATTCTTGTTCAGCCAACTTCACCTCAGTGCCGTCGGTTGCTTCCTGGCGCTCAATGGATGCAGTCTCAAGGGTCGCGTACAGTTTTGACCTGTCGGAATTGTAGATCTGCACCACGTCCTGTTGCTCACTTATGTTAGCCAGTAAAAACCAGTACGTTCCCGCCGGTAAAACCTGTCCGGGAATCTGAACTGGCTGACTAAACGTTATTTGTGTCGCCTGGTCGTTCATATCCGCGTGAGCGGACACTTCAAAGAAGAGAACGAATGCGACAACAAATGCGATCATAAAGGTAATAGCTTTTCGAGTGTTCATATGATCCTCCTGCCCTTACTAATGCAGGTCACAGGCCATTCTGCGCTTCACTGAGAACACGGCACTTATGACTTTTCGTCCTGCTTGCAAGTAAGCTCGCGTCGAAATCTCGATTGTAGGTAGTGTCCACACTCTGACACTTACTCTCGTCCGAGCCTTTATTCCCAACATATTTTGAATGGTCCTCGGGTTGCATCGTTAATCGTTGTGCGGTCAAGCATGTTGCTGACCGACAGAAGGGGAAACACCCTTCAAAGGAGAAAAGAAATCATGAAAAGTAAATGGCTTGTCACAACATTGGCGGGGCTGCTGCTCACAGCGAGCGCGGCATTCGCTATCGAAGTTAAAACTGATTACGATCACGGCGCGAGTTTCGGAAACTATAAAACCTATTCGTGGGCCAGCGTTAAGACGTCGAACTCGATCTGGGACGATCGGGTCAAGGACGCAGTAAACAGCGCTCTAACCGCGAAGGGTTTGACGCAGGTACCTTCAGGTGGGGACATTGCGGTCGCGGCAGTCGGGAGCACGCGCAACCAGCAGGAACTTCAGACATTCTATGACGGAATGGGTGGCGGCTGGCGATGGCGTGGACTCGGTGGATTCGGCGAGTCAACAACTACGGTCGAAAATTACAAAGTCGGCACTCTAGTAGTGGATCTGTACGATGGAAGCTCCAAGAAGCTGGTGTGGCGCGGTTCAGCGAGCGACACGCTTTCCGACAAAGCAGACAAGAACACCAAAAACCTGGACAAAGCGGTGCAGAAGATGTTTCAGCACTTTCCTCCGTCCGCTTCGAAGTGATAGGGACGGCGCGGTGACAACGGTGGAAGAAATCTGCAAGCCGCTGAATGCTGAGTTCGAGATTGTACGGACACAGGTGTCACTTGTGTGACACCTGGACCTTGACCGGAAATCTCGCTGTGTGTCGCGGCTGCTACCAGGTGCTGGCTCATGAATAATTTCGCTAGAAACGCCTCTTCTGTTGAGAACAAGGACGAGGTTCAGTCCCTTGCGAGCAAAAGGACAATAAGACCGGCGGGCTTTGCGGCTTCGCCGTCAACAGCGGTACGTGCTCACGCACAGCCACCCCTGCCTGTTCTCGCGAAGGGATCGTCAATCGACGGAATTCAGTGGCTATCGTTTGCCCTCGTCGCCGGAGCCATCGCATGCGTCGCTTACGCAGATTACCTAGTTAAAAGCATTTCCCTGAGTTACCTATACATCCTGCCGCTCGTGGTGGCCGGGATCTTGCTGCCCCGGCGCGTCACCTTTACGTTGACATTGATCTGCGTGTTCCTTCATGACTTGCTGGCCCCGCCGTACAGCACTCTAGGGGTCCGCATCGCTGACAATCTCATAGCGTTGATTGGTTTTGGTTTTGTCGTCGCTATGACCCACAAATTTGTAGCGCAACGAGACGCATTGTCCGGACTTATTCGTCGACAGCGGGATGACTTGCTCAAGGAAGTCGATTTGGCGGCGCATGTGCAAAGGCTGTTCCTGCCAGTTAATGGACCTGCGATACCAGGATTTGACGTTGCCGCCATGATGTATCCCGCCCGGGGCGTCGGGGGAGACTACTACGATTACATCCCGCTACCCAACCACAAACTGGGTTTGATCATCGCGGATGTATCGGGGAAAGGTGTGGCAGCGGCGCTTCTCATGGCTGCGGCATCCGCTGCAGTCCGAGTGGACGCCAACGATCCCAGGCGGATCTCTGAGACCATCAACCGCCTTAATCAGGAACTCCATGGACTGAGCGATGGTTTAAGATTCATGACTATGATCCTGGGCGAATTGGATCCTGAATCGAGGCTTCTGAGGTACGCAAACTGCGGGCACAATCCCGCGCTCTTGTTTCGCGCTGCGAAGGCGCAGGCCAGGTGGCTTTCCGCTACGTGCACCCCCGTCGGTTTGTTTCCAATATTGCATTGCGAGCCAGAACAGATCACTTTGGAATCCGACGATGTCCTGGTCTGGTACACCGACGGCTTGACCGAGGCGGAGAATCCGGCAGGGGAAGAGTTCGGTCCTGGAAAGATTTTCGACATCGTGCGTTCAAACCGGGGTGCTGGTGCTCAGGAAATTGTAGATCTGCTTTATCAGGAGGTCATCAATTTCTCTGGACGAGATACCTTCGATGACGATTTGACAATTATGGTCCTAAAGGTTGAACCGGCACTAGGACGATGAGGCCATCCTCTAGCTTAAGCTTGTCACCAACATTGACCGGTTACTGGCGTCGGGTCAGGGCTTGTCTTCAGGAGGGATAGGAAGCTTCTCCTCGATCCTCTGGATTTTCTTTGGGGCATGCTTCCGAAAGATACGCTTCATGTCCGGCGTGAATTCGCGCAGAAGATTCCCAATCACATCTGAGCTCAGGGCGCCGCCAAACCGATTAATCGTATCCCCGAAAGTCCGGTCATGTCTTGGGTAGTAGGCGTTTTGTAGCGCACTGGTGAACAAAGCGCCCAGAAACTCGGACATGTTAAATGTGCTATCGCCGTTGTCATTCTTGGTGACCACTACTCTGGTTGTGGAGTACCACATTCGGGAAATGAACTCTCTCTTGTTCGAAGGAAAATAGCGCGGATCCTGATGCAAGATTGTTGCCAGAGCAAAACCCTGGATGAATCGTCGCGCTTCTGTATCCGCCAGCGTCGCACCAAGTCGTTTTCCCCAACCCTGCATACCTCCGCCATAATGGGGCCATTGCCCCATGGCCTGGGCCCATGTCGCCTGAAAACCGGCTGACGCGAATGTGTAGGGCGAATAGGTCTGCCGGAGAAATAAGTTGAATTTGCAACTTCCGGACAGTGGAATGTAGATGGACGGCACGCTTGGTATTGTGGCGTCTGCTGAGGAATGAGAAATTTTGTCAGGCACTCGCGAACTGCACGGACTGGTCGTCGCCTCCTGATCCAATGATCCGTGCTGGATCGAGGACAGCTGCGCGCAGCCAAGACCCTGCGTCATCGCAATTGAAACCGCTACCAGCAAGACATGAGTTATTGATGTTTTTTTTTCAACCACCGCACTCGGTCGACATGGATCCGGTTTTGCGCTCATATTCTCCTGCAACAGCATTGCGAACATTCGCCCGGCAACGCTCGTATGAAAGACTGCTTAGCCCACTGCAAAGCGCAGCCGCTCGGCAATTGGACTTGCCCTTGATACCGTATTGAAACGCTGTGTTCCACAGAGGTCTCCTTCACGACTGCTCTCGGCAGGCGGTCACTTCCACGCTTTCATGGCAATCGTGATTCCAGATGTTTTGCTGGCAATCACTTCGCGCTGCTGGCATATCTAGGTGGGCCCAAAGGACTTGGCACTCGCCGAAAGATGGTCCGAGCTTTCCAGGCTTACCGAGGGGCCCGAACGAAGTCAGGATTCGGACAGTGGTGTCGGACATCCGTCAGAAGGATGACGGCTGATAGTCCTCGACTTTTCGGTGTCTTGCTAATCCGCCGGAGCCACACTAGTTAGCAATTCGCCGCAGAGAACCGCTTTGGAATCCCGCTTGCTGTTACTTAGTGCGTCTTGAGTCCACGCACATGGGTGGGGCAGGGGTGGCGGTTGTGAACAAGTTGCTTGATTTTTCTAAGGTTCAGTACGCAGT
>DATHJP010000125.1:0-2882 GCA_035489695.1 Terriglobales bacterium | reverse complement strand
CCCGCGCCTCGGTCGAAAGAACTGGATGACATGCGACGAACATGAGGCGCAGCAGGTCGTCGCCAACGTCGTCGTCAAAAGCGGCTTCGAGGTCTTTCATCTGGTCCTCGCCGGCACGGACCTCGCGTGCCCCAATCTTTTGAATGACGTTCTCGCGACCGAGTTCTTCGTGCTTGCGCTCGAGGCGCGTGCTGCGGCGGAAGTGATCGATGGCGCGGTGCTTGGCGGCGGCCATCAGCCATGCGCCCGGATTGTCGGGGACGCCCGACTGTGGCCACTGTTCGAGTGCGGCGACGAGAGCGTCCTGGGCCAGGTCCTCGGCCACGCCGACATCGCGCACGATCCGCGCCAGCCCGGCGATGAGCCTCGGCGACTCGATCCTCCAAACTGCGTCGATGGCGCGATGGGTGTCGGTAGCTGTCACCGCTACCGATCACACCATCTTTGATCCGCCGGTGCAAGTTGAGGCGTTTAGCGGGCCCATTCGACTGCCTCACTTCGTTCGGCTGCTCAGGGCAGGCTGAAACCGAGCGAAGCGGGAGCCCGCTGCCGAAATCCTGAGCGTAGCGAAGGATCTCACGCCGCGACCCTACGCCGTCTTCGCGTAGTCTTCGGGGCCGAACATTTGGCGGACTTCGGTTTCGCCTTCCCAGCCGGGCCAGTGTTGTTTGTGAAGTTCCATGAAGCGGACCGCTGCTTCGACGGCTTCCTTCTTTGTCTTGAACTCAAACTGGGCGTAGCCGCCGACAACTTCTTTGGCTTCGGTGAAAGGACCGTCGGTCACGGTCACCTTGCCTCCGGAGAGCCGGACGCGACTGCCCAGCGCTGTCGGCCCGAGCCCTCCGGCTCCGACCATGACGCCGCTCTTGGTTTCCTCTTGAGCGAGCTTGTCGATGGCATCCATCAGCGGCTTGGGTGGTGGGCCCTGCTTCTCGGCGTGCTTGACTATCATCATGAATCGCATATTCAGATCTCCTTTATTAGTTTTGGTTTGGGAGCACGGTTGCCGCCCGTCTCTCGACCGGCTGAACCTGGGCTCTGTCTTCGTCTCTATCTAGACGTCGAATGAGAAGGCGCGGAATCGACATCCCATATTTTTATTTTCGAAATATTTTTCAGGCGACGGCAATGCTTTAACTTTCTCCGTGAAAAAATTCCGTAACAATACCGTTCCGGCGATGACGAGAAGCAGCGGCCAGAATGATATCAATATCCAGAATCCGATCCAGAGGAGACTCTGCAAGAACCCCTGGTGATCCAAGCCATAGGCCTGCACCGCTTGCGAGGCCGCCAGGACGGCCGAGGGCAGCACCCCGAGCGTCTCCCACGCGGCGGTGCCGAGCATATGCTTCATTTGCTCAGCGACCCTATCCAGGTTGCCAAACAGAATATGAAGCCCGAGCCCGACCAGGGCTCCTCCCACGATTGATTTAAGGCCCTCCGATGGTCTGTGCTGGCTCGCCATATCCGCCTCCTGAACCGCGCTTTGCTTGCCTCTACTTACACGTCGAACCAGGGGCGGCGAGATCGACAGAGGGCAGTATCTTTTTTGGCCACAAGTTAAGGGTCGCGCCGGCGGGAGAGAGGGCTGCAAAGTGGAGATATGTTCCACGTGGAACATTTTGTTAGTACCGTTATGTAAGTACAGTAATGTACGGAATGTAGAGGAAGCTGCTCGCTTTGTTAAAGTTAAGCAGGGATATGGTGTCGGCGCTGCAAGCTGGTAGACTATTCGTCATGCGGGGGCGGACAGGTGGATACTGCCTATGTCTTGTCTTCGCTGCAATCGCCTTTCTCATCTAGAAAACTCGTTTCCGCATTCCCCACCTTTGTCGCTGCGCATTTAAGCGCTTCTACGTCACTAGTTCCTGGAATGTCGAACCCATGGGGAAGGACTCATGTCTGCCGTAGATCTGTCGAGCGATACCGCCCTGGTTGCCATTTTTCTATTGACGTCCAATATCCTGCTGGGGCTGCTCATTTCCATGAGATACAGCCCGCTGAGGAACTGGCCGCATCGGCACATCAATATTTTCAAGTGGCACAATTGGACTGGGTACACCGCACTCAGTGTTGCCGGACTGCATCCATTCATCCTTTTATTCTCCAGGGCAGCCGGGTTCAAGATGCGGGACATTTTGATGCCCATCTGGTCACCAACTCAGCCGTTGGAAAATACTCTGGGTGCGGTGGCTCTCTACTGCGTGATCCTGGTGGTGGTCACGTCCTACTACCGGCTGGCGCTTGGCCGCCGTACCTGGAAGCGGCTGCACTTCACGACTTACGTTGCCGCCGCATTCTTCTTTACCCACGGTTTGCTAACTGATCCGCATTTGAAGAATCGTCCCTTCGATCCTCTGGATGCGGAGAAAGTGTTTGTTGAACTTTGTTTCCTGGTTGTGGTGTTTACAGTTGGTCTAAGACTCCGATATGGGATGAGGAAGCGGAGGCTTGTAAAAACAAAGAGGAGCTTGGCTTAGAGGTTGATTGAATGTTGTGCGGTTGTATTCTCGGAATTAGGGTATTTGCTGGCCTTCTTCTGGCAATCCGAGTGTTTCTTGCCAGAGTCGGCAACATCGCTGTTGTGGCTTTAGGATAACCGTCCAACTCCCCGCGCAATTCTTGCACCGGCCCATGCGCTTTAGTGCGAAAACAAGCGAAGCGCGCGTTTCCGTTGGTGTGGTTCGCGCGCTCGACCACGTTATTGTGCGGCGTAGATCGATTATTGTGCGGTTTCGACTGTGAGCTTCAATCCTACTGCTTTGGTCACGGCAACGAGGGTGGAAAGGCGAGGATTTCCGCGAACCGACAAGGCGCGGTATAGGCTTTCGCGCTCAATGCCGGCGGCTTTGGCGACCTTGGCGATGCCGCCTCGGGCTTCC
>DATHJP010000124.1:0-3954 GCA_035489695.1 Terriglobales bacterium | reverse complement strand
ATTTTTTCATAAGGATGATGTGGTTGGGGTTGTTTCGGGCAACAGGGAACCCTGTTGTCGCGGGAAGTCTGGGGGAAGTTCACTGGAGGGGTCACATCAGTCTTGTGTGTCAGGATTCAAAAAGCCAGGATCAATTACCGTATAGCAACCGTTGGCGTAACCATTGCATCTCGGCGTCTTCCTTCGGCGTCAGCCCCTTCGCCTCTTTTTTGAGTGCCAGAAATTCGAACCGATCCAGCATGTGCTGACGCTTGTAGGTTGCCGATCGGGTCGGAAAATTTCCCAGCATAATATCGAGCTTGTCACCCGTGCGTTGCGCCTTGTCGTCATCTTTCATCTTCTGTTTCAAATGAACGATGCGCTTTCTGACCCAAACGTGCCGACTGCGATTACCTGTGACCGTGGTCGTGGTAGTGGTCCGGTTAGGTGCGCTGTTGGTCGTAGTAGTGGCCGTGCCTGAAGCCATGCTCGGATCGTTCGCAAAAGCAGGGCACACAATGGCTATCGCTACAATGCTCGCGACGGCTGGGGGGGACATAAAACTCCTTTCTTTTCGTGGGAGGCGAAAAATGATCTACTTTCACCATCATTCTCCGGAAAATACCCGGCGAAGTTCTGAAAAAAGTCTAGGCACCTTTACTTGGGACATGCAACCGGCTTGTCCCAGTCGGCCAATTCTCACTGGGACCGCAGTCTTCCCGGCAGCCGGCACTCTCTGCCCCTGGTCGGCGGCAGAGCTGGTCAATCCAGGTGTGCGGTAAGCCGCTGCTACCCACGAGTTCGCGACAGCGGATTCGTCCTGTAGAGGACTGGCAATTTCGCGCTTCCCAGAATGACTCGCCACGAGTGAAAGACCGATCGACACAGAATTTTTTCGCACGTGCGCAATCGGCGCGATAGAATTCAGGCGTGCGACAATATCATGATCTGCTCCGGCTCGTGCTTGAGAACGGTCGTGACCGCACCGATCGCACAGGTACAGGAACGTTATCGGTGTTTGGTGCGCAGACGCGATTCGATTTGCGGGGCGACGGGCCGGGTTTCCCGCTGCTGACAACGAAAAAGTTGCACATCAAATCGATCATCTACGAACTGCTATGGTTTTTGCGTGGTGACACCAACATTCGCTACTTGAACGAGCACGGCGTCACGATCTGGGATGAATGGGCCGACGAAAATGGCGAGCTTGGCCGCGTTTATGGTGCGCAATGGCGGGATTGGCGAGGCGCAAACGGCGTGCACGTAGATCAAATCGAGAACCTGATTGCACAGATCAAATCCAACCCGCAGAGCCGGCGATTAATTGTCAGCGCATGGAATCCGGCTGAGACCGATCAGATGGCGCTGCCGCCGTGTCACGTTCTGTTTCAGTTTCACGTCCAGGACGGCGAACTGAGCTGCCAGTTGTACCAACGCAGCTGCGATCTTTTCCTCGGTGTGCCGTTCAATATCGCTTCGTATTCGCTGCTCACAATGATGGTAGCGCAAGTTGTCGATCTTACGCCGGGCGATTTCGTTCACACGTTTGGCGATCTCCATCTTTACAAAAACCATCTCGCCCAGGCGCGCGAGCAACTCTCCCGCGAATGCCGGCCACTGCCGCGAATGAAATTGAACCCGGCCATCAAAAATATTTGTGACTTCAAATTCGAAGATTTCGAACTCGTGGGGTACGAGCCACATCCTTCGATAAAAGCGCCAATCGCAGTGTAGGTGGAGCGCATGGCTGCCTGATTTTGTAGGGCGTTTGACTCCTTCGCTCCCGCTCTCTCGCTCAGATCGGCTGCCCGTCTACGTCGCTCGCGCCCCCGCAGCTCCATTCTGTGAAACGCCGAACCAATCAGATCGGCGTCTGGCACGTTGCGTGTTTGAGAATTTTGTAGAATCCAAAGTTTTTTGATGGACGCATGACCCCTTCTTTTGAGATGATCCGACCGTTTTGCCGAAAAATTAGATCCAATAAAAATAAGCATTTATGAAAATTCGCTCAATCTCCATCACCATCGTTACGGTTCTCTTCACGCTCTTCGCCCCGTTCGCCGGGTCGAATCAGGCAGATGACACTACGATAAGAATCAACGGGTACATGCCAGGCGTCACGCCGTTCATCAGCAACCTGAGCCTCACAGCCAGCGACACGACTGATCTGAAGAGCATCCAGTTCACGATCGCTCCAAAGCCAGGCTCCGTCACCCGGGCACTTTCAGGCACTTACGCTAATTACTACCTCGTGAACCGAGGCTTTGAAAATCCGCAAACTGGCGAGATCATGTTGCCGGTCTATGGACTTTACGCTGGACGCGCAAATACCGTTACACTGACTTATCGGTTTACGGACGGTTCGTCGAAGCAAGCTCACACCACAATCACGACCGCCGCCTACGTTGATCAGTGCGGATACAACAATGCTACCCTATTGCAGCCCAGAACCGACAGCACCGATTTAAGCTATGACTATATTTTTATTTCGAACGGGGGATGTGAAGGGAACTCACCGGTGATCATCGACACTGACAACGCGGTTCGCTGGGTTAGCCCGACCAGCATCTTGAATGCCTTGAACGCTTCCTCCCTTTTCATTAACAACGCAGTCTATGAGACACAAGGTGCCACCCTACGTCGAGTGGATCTTGATGGAACGATTACTTGGCAAGGGGACTATAGCAGCGAGGGCGTTGAGAATTTCCATCATAATATCGATCCCGGTAAGACTGGGGCACTCCTCGAAGCAGATACCACAGCCTACTATGAATCTGTTGTTATGGAAGTTGACTTTTCCGGTAAGCTGCTAAAGACATGGAACCTGGCTGATATTATCAGCGCAGCGATGAGGGCCGGGGGAGATGATCCCAGTCAGTTCGTCTTTCGAAGGACGCCGCAGTCCAATAACGACTGGTTTCATAACAACGCCGTTACCTATAATCGGGCGGATGACTCTTTGCTCGTTTCGAGCCGGGAAAATTTTGTCATTTGTATCGATTATGAAACAGGCGCGATTAAATGGATCCTGGGAGATCCGACCAAAAAGTGGTACCAATTTCCTTCTTTGAGGCAATTTGCGCTCAGACTCGCCCCCGGTAGCCTGCCGCCGATTGGTCAACATGGTCTTTCGATTACCTACGACGAGGCCCTCCTGCTTCATGACAACGGAAATCCTAGTAGCTTTCAGCACCCAGTAGGACAAATGCGCCCTTTTTCCAGTCCGCGAAAGTATCAGGTGGATTTGACCAGGAAACTGGCCACGGAAGTCTGGAATTACGAACAGAACCAATCTGTTTATAGTCCCATCTGTAGCTGTGTTTACGAAGATGCACCCCTGAACTACCTGATCGATTTCGCTTCCGCTAACAGCATAAGCAATGCCATACTTCTTGGTTTAGACGCGGCAGGCAATAAGATTTTTTGGTATCAGTACGCAACCCGTGGTTGTAACACCGCCTACAACTCGCGACCCATTCACTTGGAAAACACCAACTTTCCAGCAGTGGGGCCTCGAGTACAGAATCTTTCGACCCGCGGGACAGTCATGAGCGGCGACAACGTCCTGATTAACGGTTTCGTCGTTAGCGGGCCTGGTACTAAGACGGTAGTGGTCCGCGCGCTGGGCCCATCGCTCAGCAGCTTGGGGCTTTCTGGTGTGCTCGCCGACCCGGTTCTCACTGTGTTCAACTCTTCCGGCGAGATTATAGCAAGGAACGACAATTGGCAGACGAACGTCGGCGCAACGTTTATAGAACAGAATGGGCTCGCGCCAAGTGATCCATCTGAATCAGCAGCTGTAGTAGCAAACCTGGCACCGGGCGCCTATACCGTGGTGGTTACGGGAAACAACTCGACCGAGGGGATTAGCCTGGCCGAGGTTTACGAAATTCCCCGGCCAGGGGGTACCTCTACATTGGCGAACCTCAGTGGCCGTGGTTTCGTAGGTACGGGCGATAACGCGCTCATTAACGG
>DATHJP010000123.1:0-5370 GCA_035489695.1 Terriglobales bacterium | reverse complement strand
CAGCACTAATCGTACCGAGGATGCAGACAATCGGAGCGCTCCCAGCGCATGTGCCTTGGCTCGGGGTAGCTGAAACAAACGTAAGGCCTCCCGCCAAAGTATCTGTGAGTGTCGTAGCGGTTGCCGTTGAGGGACCGTTGTTGGTCACTGTGATGGTGTAGGTCAGGTTCTGCGGGAAAAAGGCGGCTGAGCCAACGACACTCACTGTCAAGTCAGCCTGGAAAGGTCTCACGGCGACAGCCCCGGCAGACCAGTTGGAAGTACCGCTAAAAGTCTCCGACAATGGAACACTGGGAGCTCCCTCACGCGTGCTGCCAGTTCCGCGAACGTCCGTGGTGGCATTGTTGTTGGTCGAATTCAGATTCCATCGGGATGTCTGGGTCGGGCCAAAGGCGGTAATTGTCTGATTGCCACCGACCGCTAGAGTATCAATGATCATCTCGTTGACTGCGCTCGGGACATTCATTGAAGAAAATGTGCCCGCCGCGCCGTCCGCGGCTACAAAAGGTCGAAAAGGTGAGCTTTGATCTGCTCCGGTAAATGTGATCGCTCCCACAACCACTCCCAACGTTCCAATTCCGCCAGGTAGATTCAATGTGACAACGACATTATTTGTTCCAATAGCTGGCGCAATCAGAGACCACATTTCCACTCGTCGCGTATTTCCCGCGTCGTTGTGTACGCCAACAACTGTCAGCGGCGTACCGTTGTACTTCACGCCTGTAACGGCGGCTGCTGGATTGTTGGTAATGTTGATGGAGACACTAACAACCAGAAGACGATTCGTTCCGGCAATGCCCGTCGTATGAGGAAGGGTAATGGTTGGAGTCGCGCCGCTTACCTCCTGTCCAATTGATGTTGTGCTATCAATCGCGACCTGCCCGACCAAACTCAACGGCGCGATAAACATCGCCAACAGGACAAACAGCCAGACTCTAGCCTTGAACGAATGTCTTGGAGCGAGGATGAATTTCTTTGCCGCCTGCAGGTCATTCAACGCTGACATGCGGTGTAGCATTCGGGAGCTCGATCGCCGCACTTGTGAAACAAAGTGCCGCCCCCGAGCGCGTATTCCACAAAGCCGGACCGTGCGCATTTGTCCGCGTACAGGTCCCTGTTTGGCCACCACTTTTCCCAGAATCCTCTGCTCGCAAAGTACGCCATCAGTTGCGCTTCCAGAATCTCCCTGAGTCACGAAGAGACCTCGAACCCGATCAACCACAATTAGCCTGTGAGCTCTGAACTTCGTACCATCCGCGAACAGGACGATATCACCCTTCCTCAAGTCTTCAGCAACCACCGGCATCACGTGGAGAAGGTCTCCATCTCGAATTTCCGGTTCCATGCTGGTGCCACGTGCCCGAAATCGAAACCCAAGGCCGCTGGACAACAATGTCTGGCTCAGGGCACCAAATAGCGTCGAATGTGCTTCGTCTTTAGCCATGGAAGTTGAGAATTTCCTCCACGGCGCTAAGGTTGGGAAGGAATCTATAGCGGTAGCATGCGATCGAGTTTGTAATGTTATGCAAATACGAAACCGTCGCGTCCAAGGCGTTGCGTCCATGGAAAGGCGGGAAGCACCGCACAAACAATTCAGCAACCGCTTCGCTCTTGGACAAACGCAAGATTTCGTTCTTGTCTCCATGTTCGAGTATGAAAATCCTGCGAATTGTTGCTTTTTGGGGAGATGCGAAGCCTGCTTCTCCATGCCAAGGAGTCCCGTGCATCCAAATATCAGTCGCATGCTTGCGCAAAATGATGCGATCGTCGCTCAAAACTCGAACATCGCGTAGTTTCTTCCAGAGAAGCGTCGTCGTGCTCTTTCCCGCGCCCGAGTGCCCTAAAAACAAGTGCCCACCGGTTTCGAGATCAACCAACCCGCAAGCGTGAACCTCGACTCCTCTCCCGCAGGAGAGCCAGTTTGTGATCAACAATTCGTCCAATGGGTATTCGAGGGGAGAGACCGATGCGATTTTAGAGAAGTATTCACGGTTGAGGAACAAGCGCGCCCGGGAAAAATCTCTATTGACACAGAGTCGCTTGTAGGGTCGGCTGCCGAGCACCGACGTGGCAAAGTCAAAAACTAACCCGGAGGGCTGAGCGTATAACGTCCACAACGAACCTGAATCAAAGAGCCTCTCGAGTTCTAGCTTTTCTAGTTGTTCCGCCCACTCAATCGTTATCTCTATATCGCAAAAGGACGATTCTGTTCTGAATGCGCTCAGCTCGCCAGTTAAGCTGATGTCGCTCGCGGAGGTCGCAGAGAGTCCTACGGACAAGTCTCCAACACGGATACAGGAGCGATACGTTCCATGTGGCTGCGCATGACTATCACGTGAAACATTCGAGTAAGAATTCATCATTTCGCGCGCGGGCAAAATCGGTTCGCCCTCGACGTAAACCTTAAGATCCAAGCGTGCGGCAGGTCCCGATTGCCGCACACGACGAGCCGACAGGTCCGGAGCTGGTCATACTCTTGCAATTTCCTAGCACCGCCTCCTCCGGACGCAGGCTGATGACTACCAGTTTGGGAGATTCATATGGCTTTTTCTTGTTTGGAAGACTGACTTCATCAGTCATTCAATTGCCTCCATCGCATTTACCGCAAAGAACTGCTCCCACAGCCACCACAACCTCCGCTTGACGTCCAATTTTGATTCAAAATGGGAAGAAGAACTTGCGGGCTTACCCAATGGCTCACATCGACTTCTCGAGATACGATTCTTTCCGTCGACTCAACGACGCTAGAATGAAGACGCCCACCCGCGCAGAAGTCGCAGTCTCCGTGCGGCGGGACTTGGAACCCTAGCGCCATGGCTCGCAAGTGCGCAACCTCACAAAGAAATTCAACTGGGGATTCCGGGTCTCCGTTCTCCAGTTCGCCATTTGCTGGACACATGCTGCACAGTGAGTGAAGTCGGCAGTTCACGCATTTAGAGATTTTCTTTCGCTCTTTGGTTCGGACGCTTAAGAGAAATTGTTCCCAGCCCTCTTTGACACTGCCTGACCGGATGTCATACGTCTGCTGATGGGAGAGCACGCAGATGCTCATGTTTCCATATGGGTCGACCGCAAAAGAGTTCACCCCTCCACCGCACGAGTAAACAGTTCGGTTATCTTCAGGTGCAGGTAAATACCGCATTTCGCGTTCCGCCATTTGGCGATATTCGGCCGCAACTTTCGGGAAATGTAAATCGAGGGTCACAACTTCTTCAGGTGAGAGTCGCACAGCTAGTGGGCTCTGAGAACAATCAATACGCGGATTGACGAGAGCATCGAATTTGAAGTCGAGATGTAGCTCCTTTTCGGAAAACTCCTTCATTGCCACGACTTCATGTTTATTCACCGTTGTGGGAACAGTCTTGAGTTTGAGCGGCAAACCGCGCTCTCGCAGGAGGTCAATACCGTGAAGGCAGCGTTCGTAACTGCCGGAAGTTCCAGTCAGAGTTTCGTAGGTTTCTTTCGTACGGCCGTACAGTGTAATTTCAATCGCAAACGGCGGCCAATCACGCAAGTAATCGGCTGTTCTTTCGGTAATTAATGTTCCGTTTGTAAACAGGGTTATGAGAAACCCTTTTCTCTTCGCGTACGTATAGATTTCCAAAAAATCTTTACGTGCGAATATCTCGCCTCCCGTGTATAGCAGCCAGAGACAACCCATGTCAGCTAAATCATCCAACAGTTTGAAGTGCTCATCCTTAGTCAGTTCTCGGCCACGAGCTTCCAGGTCGCCCATAGCTAAATTGTTGTAACAGTGAAGGCACTCGAGAGGACACCGGCGGGTTATTTCAATCGAAACTTCTAACGGAGCACGCCGACCAGCATACTGCTGATGTATGGAACGACTCAACTCGGCGTATGAGGCTACATTCATAGATGAGGATTCAAAAGGAATGACGCGGCTCGGACCTTCTCATTTCGATCCGTTTTCGGAGTAGCGTCATCGCTCATTGCCCTTGCATTCGCAGTTGTTACCAAACCCGCAGAACGCATTTCTGTCAGGAAGAGATCCACGTCGTCACATACACTCTTCCAAGTGGCTTCGTAATCGCGTTCAATCAGATCGACCAACTCTTCGAAGGTCATCGGCTTGGCTAGCGCTTCCCAGATCATTGTTCCGACTTCGTTAAATCTGTAAATCGACGCTAAGTCGCCGATGCCCCCTCGCACGGGAATTGCGAGCGTTTCTCCATCAATCATGCGCGCAACCACAGCATCAGAGCGAACGTAAACATCTCCTAATGGCATCACCATTCCTACTTTTCAAACTTTAGTTGCCGTATTTCTAGACCCTGCTCTTTCAAATCCAGATCAATCGGAATCTCTGGATTCACAATAGCAGAGTGTTGGCTGCAGTCTGTTTGCTAGATAGATACTGGCGCACGGAGCGGAGAGGACGGAATTTTCGCCTGGACGGGCATCTTGGCATTCGCGATTATGGCCTTCGGTCTCTGTTCTGTTTTCGGAACGGAAAACCTTTTCCAATCCGGAGCCCGCGTAGAGATGCTACCTTTGCGTAGGAGGTTTAGATGCCAAGCAAGCGGCAAACTAAGAAGAAGCGCTATGCATCGCCATCTTTCAAAGTCCTCGATGCCGAATCTGCCAAAGTAGAATTGGAAACAAGAGGCCAACCGCAAGATCCAAACGTCCACAGAATCCTGCGATCAATAAACGAAAAACTTGAGACGATTAAGAAGCCGAAGGCCAAGCTCGAAAATTCGGCGTAATCCCGAAGCTGTCCGCCACTGAACAGAACTATCTAGAGCGGTCTGCCTCGCCTCCGTCACGATCTTGCCTGAGAGTGCGCATGGAAGAGCACACGTGTGATCAGCTATGACCACGGTTTGGCCAACCGTCAGGAATCGTGACACCAGACTTGGGTTTCCGGCGAGGCTTAGTTGAAAGTGCGAGACAAGAAGGGCATTGGGGAAATCGCGGAATCTTAAATCTTGAGGTTCATTTCGTCGTGCCGATGTCTGAAGCGACCGGCAAAGGGGAAATTCTGCGATCAGCCCACGGGCTTGTTCGGACTAGTGCTTTCCGGTAGGGACTAATCACAACCCCATCCGATGTGGCAGGCGGGAAGCGCACTCAGTTCAGCGCTGCACGCCTTTTCGAGTCTGGCTTCGAATCAGGCAAAGACTCGACCGCACGCCACTCACCCAAGCTGACGGCAATGCCAATCACCTGGCCAATCACTTCCGCGTCCTGCGGATGCCGCAAGATGCGGACCGGCACTGGCGATAAGGGATACGGCTGCAGCACGATGTGATCTCCCTTCAAGGTGCACCAGCAGCAAGTGTAGCCATCGCGCGTTTCCACAAAATAAATTGGGCGCTCATATTCGGAACGCCACATGCCTTGCAGAAT
>DATHJP010000122.1:0-4280 GCA_035489695.1 Terriglobales bacterium | reverse complement strand
CGATCACCGTTTGCAAGTATTACGACAAAAACGCAAACGAAACCAAGATACGGCCGAGCCGTCTCTGTCCGGCTGGCCTTTCTGCATCGATCCTTTGGATAACGCCAGTCCGGCACTGCAGACCCAGCTTATCGTTGCCGGCGGATGCGTTAGTTGGAGCAACTTGACGACTCCCGGCAACTATATAGTTACGGAGGCAAACGCGAATGAGAGCGACTGGTTCCATTCGACGAACGCAACGTTCCCGACTCCGCCGGCGCCATGTCCGTAATAACGGAAGCATAAAAGTCAACCGGAGCATGAGGGCTCTGCGGGAAACCGCGGAGCCCTCTTTGCTTTGTGCATCGCCGCGCAAGCGAGATCGTCCACGACTCTTCCCACTTCGGAAGATAGGCATCCTTGCCTGTCACGGCAGGTAGGCATCTTGCCTGCCGACTCTCGCCCGACAAGCTGGAAGCATGTCTGCCAGGTCAGGCTAGAAGCCTAACTTCCTCCGACCTCTGTCCTCTCGCTCTAATAGCCGAATTCGAGTCACTATGTCCCATTCCGAAAGATATCTGCAAACTTGGGCCGGTATATCTCGGAGAAAGATGAAAGATAACAACTACATGACAAATAAATTAGCAAATACCCCCAGGAGCACCGCAAGTTTGGCGGCAGCCGCAGTGCTCGCAATCTTATTCGCCGCTGGCACCAGCCTTCGGGCCGATCCGCCGCTTCCGGGCGCGATCTTCACCACGGACTCCACCTGTAACGGCGTCGACCTCAACGTCTACGGCGCTAAAACTGAAGTCTACCTAAATGGCGGACCGGCGCATCCCGGCGCAGCTAGTCTGCCTGACGGTAACTATTACGTCCAGGTAACCGACCCTAGCGGCGCCTGTGTCCTTGGGACCAGCATCGGCACGGCAAACGAGACACCGTTCCAGGTGACCGGCGGTAATGCCCCTTGCATACAGCTCTGCGCAATCCTCACAAACGGCCCGGGTGCTTGCGCGGCCAATGGTGTTGACGCCAGTTGTGGCTACAACGACACCACCAACCCCGGCGGCGAGTACAAAGTCTGGGTGAGCAAGGAATCGACCTTCACCAATAACAGCACCAAGACCGATAACTTTAAGGTCAAACCAAACCCCATAGTGGCCAGGCTGTGCGTTGACAAGTTTTACGATGCCAATGCCAACGGTCAAAAAGACAACGGCGAAGTCTCACTTAACGGTTGGCAATTCACCATCGTCGCCGACGACAACTTGATTAACACACGGTTCACCAGTCCGCTTTGCATGAGTCTCGATGCCGACCTCTATCACATATTCGAAGCTTCTCCGGTTCAAACGAACTGGCTGCACACCACGCCAACGACACAGGATCTTACCATTCCTCCGGATGCAACGGTTGAGTTCGGGAATGTCTGCGTGGGAGCAGGCGGCGGGTTAACGCTCGGATTCTGGAGCAACAAGAACGGTCAGAACTTGGAAAACGCGTCGGACTTTACGGCTCTTAACCTCTTATGCCTGAGAAATGCTACTGGCGCCAACCAGGACTTCACCGGGACCCTCGCCCAGCAGAAGACCGCTCTAAACACCTGGCTGCTCAATGCCAACGCAACCAACATGGCCTATATGCTTAGCGCCCAACTTACGGCCATGGAGCTTAATGTCCGCCACGCTTTCGTTAATGGAACTAAGCTGGTTTACGGAGGCGACTGCGTTAAGGCTTACCAACAGTCGCAGCAACTTCCTGGAAGTAACGGATTCATCACGATTAATGACTTGATGACCGCCGCTAGTAACGAGCTATGTGCCCACGGATACACGCCCAGCGGCAATCAGTTCCGTGCATACCAAGAGTGCCTGAAAACCACGCTCGATGACGGCAACAACAACAAGAACTTCGTGCAGTCTACACCCTGCCCATTCTCGTTTGCCGGCGTAGCGCCGTAATAATAGAAGCTTAGGAGTTAGCCCCCCATGAGGGCTCCGCGGGAAACCGCGGAGCCCTCTTTGCTTTGTGCATCGCCGCGCAAGCGAGATCGTCCACGACTTTTCCACTGGCGCGTGAACGAATCAGGGGAAAATAGGGGGGGCTCACCCGCCTTCGCTAGACTACGGCGCGGCAGGCCCGAACCGCCTGGGCGATTGAGAGCCTGCCCTGAGCGGAGTCGAATGGGTCAATCGCCCCCTACCGGCGGGATTGCTGATCAGGACTGAGGCTGCCGTCCCCGGCTACCGGTCGTCCCGTATTGAACTAAGGTATAATATACGGGCTGTCGGAGTGCTGATAAAGTTGTCTTCGATTACGTCATTCGAAGTTTCAACTTTGTCTTCGGCCGGGCTGAAGAAGCCCGTGGGGCTGGATCTTCGCTGAGACACCGTTTAACGCGATCCCCAGATCCAACTGGAGCCCCCGAGTCAGCCGAAGTGAGTCGCTTTCTGGAGGAAGTCTCGCCGAGGAGGGATCCCTGGTTCCGCGCGGATTTTACGAATTTCCGCAAATTATTTGAGAACTTCGCTTCGCAGATTCCGTAGAAGATCATGAGTGCCCAGCTTCAAGCCAGCAAGCCGGCGCCGCAAACGGTTCTCAACAATCGGTAAAGTTACGAACTTTGGTAAGAGCTTCGCCCAGCAAATACTCGGAGAAGAAAGATGAAAGGAAGAGACACAATCGACATTCGGGGAGTAACAATTCAAATAGCAACGAAGTAATAGTCGCGCAGCAGCAGAAGGATTTTCAAGCCCTCACTGCAAGCCTGAAAGGCCAGCAAATGATCAGACATCATTCCGCAATATCCACTCAAGGTGCACTGGCCCGCGTCGCGATGCTAGCGTCTTCGAGCACTGTGGCTGTAACAGCCCCGACGCAGTCTAATTTTTGTTCGAACAGACCGCATGTTTTTAGAAAATTTCTTCTGCCTTTGGTACTCATCGCCTCCGTTTTTGTCTTTTCCTCGGCGTTGGCGCAATCAGTGCAGCCGAATATCGTCATAATTCTGGCAGACGATTTGGGTTACGGAGATGTAGCTTTCAATGGCTGCCCGGATTATGCGACACCGAACATCGACTCCCTGACGATTAACGGAGTCGGCTGCTCAAGCGGATACGTGACTCACCCGTTTTGCAGCCCGTCGCGAGCTGCTCTGATAACAGGTCGCTATCAGCAGCGGTTCGGCCATGAAAATCAACCGGAGATTGACGCAAGTAATCCGCGATTGGGGCTTCCTCTGCAGGAATTGCCGTTATCCCAAATGCTAAAGGCCGCGGGCTATGTCTGTGGGTGGATCGGTAAATGGCATTTAGGCAATGCCCCTAATTTGAGTCCGACTCAGCGCGGTTTCGATGAGTACTTTGGCTTTCTGCAAGGGGCTTCCCAATACTACAACGCCTCGCTCTTCCGAAACGATACGCCTCTTGTTGAACCCGCCTATTTGACAGATGCCTTCACACGGGAGGGAGTGTCCTTTATTAATCGGCATGCAACAGAGCCCTTTTTCCTGGGCTTAGCGTACAACGCGCCGCACGATCCGTATGACACTCCTCCTCAGACTTATATGGATCGGGTTTCAAACATCACCGATCCGCAACGGCAGGTTTACGCGGCGATGATAACCGCGCTGGACGACGGGGTTGGGCAAGTGCTGCAAACACTCCAGGCGCAGAACCTCCTAAACAACACGCTAATCTTTTTCCTGAGCGACAACGGAGCGCCACAGAAAACTTTCACCCGAAATTTTCCGCTTCGGGGTTATAAAGGCGAGCTCTGGGAGGGCGGTATTCGCGTGCCTTTCGCTGTCCAGTGGACTGGACAACTACCGGCGGGCGTGGCCTACGATCAACCCGTGTCGGCTTTGGATATCGTTCCCACCGTAGCCGCTGTAGCAGGGGTTCCACTGCCGACGGACCGTGTCTATGACGGCGTCAATTTGATGCCTTATCTGACGCGGGAACAAGTGGCGCCACCAAGAACACTGTTCTGGCGTTGGTTCGGTTTAGGCGGAACCGGCCCGCCGGGATCCGGAACTCCGTTGTATGCCGTACGCAGCGATTCACTCAAGCTTGTCAACAACAGCGGTAACAACAGCGGTGCTGCTCAGCTTTTCAATTTGTCGACGGATATTAGCGAAAGCCAAAACTTGGCGCAGAGCCAGCCAGGGAACTTGGCTTCTCTAAACCAGCTATATGGGCAATGGAATACCCAGATGATTGAGCCTCTGTGGCAGACGGTGGACTCTCCACTATCCAGAATGGTTTTGGCGGGGGACTGGAACGCATTCAACAAAGATG
>DATHJP010000121.1:0-12742 GCA_035489695.1 Terriglobales bacterium | reverse complement strand
GCCGCGATGGCTGCAGGCCTGGCGACGATGGTAGCTGGCATGTCGCGTGGCAAAAAAGCCTACATACAATACGAGCGCGAGCTAAGCGAGGCGATTGCCCGACTTTCGGAATTGCGGGAGGCTTTGAAAGCTGCGATCGATGCCGATGCCGAGTCCTACAACGCCGTAATGAAAGCCTACAAACAGGCGAAAGATTCCGCTGGCAAGGACGGCGTCATTGAAGACGCGCTGAAACAGGCAACCAATGTGCCGCTGGGCGTCGCGGAACGGGCAAGGGAAGTGGCGGCGATCGTCGAAACTCTCAAGCCCATTACCAATCCCAATATGAAATCCGATCTCACTACCGCGCTGGCCCTGGCGCGGGCGGCGATGGAAGGCGCGCTGGCCAATGTGGAAATCAACTTGGATTCGCTGAAAGATCAGGCCTTCGCCGCGGATACGCGGAAGCGAGCTTTGGCTCTAAAGCCTTTGGCCTGAATGTGGTTGATTAGCTCTCAGATGCACTTTCGTTACGCCTTCCCACCCCAGAATTAGCTTACAATGAGCTCACGAGCAGTTGACTGGGAGATTCCCGTCAGCATCCAAGTATCTATACCTTCAGAGGTCAACATGAAAAAAATGCGGGATTGTTTTTGCCTTCTGTTGCTTTCGAGCGCCGCTTGGGCCATGCCGCTGGGTAGCTCCGCCCGCACTGTGATTCCTTCTGACGTCCAGCAGATCATTTCGGTGGACTATCGTGCGCTGCGAAATTCAGAGACCGCGCAAGTCCTCAAGCAACAGGTATTGCCCGAGAGCCTGAAGCAATTCGAGGGTGCGCTAAAAGGTATAGGCATCAATCCGGAAAAGGATGTGGAACAACTCACCTTCGCTTCTTATCGGAGCGGCAAGCAAGGCGTCCGGATCATAGGTGTCGCGCAGGGATTTTTTCCTACCAAGACCGTGCTCAAGAAGATGCGTCTCAGCAAGGTTAAGCCGGTGAAATATCGTGACGCCTTGACCTACCCGATGTCGGGCGGCATGCAAATGACTTTCCTCGATGAAGGCACACTTCTTTTCGGCGACATGGCTGCTTTGAAGGGCGCTTTGGACACGCGTGACGGATATTCTTCAAGCCTCGATTCCAATCAGCAGATCGCCGACATGATCGGCTCAGTTGATTCCGGAACCGTATGGAGCGTGCTTGACCAGGCGGGAACTCAGAACATGATGCGTTCGGCGCTGGGCGATGCGTCCAAGCTGGCCGATTACGAGACGGTAAAGAAACGTCTGCTCGGCTCGCGCTATACCATGAATTTTTCCAATGGCGTGGCCTTCGACCTGGATGTACTTACTTCAGACGCCATGACCGCCACCACGATGTCTTCGCTGGTGAGGGCAGGAGTGCTTTACCGCAAGATGACCGCAAGCGCGACCGAGAAAATGGCTCTGGAAAGTGTGACGGTGAATTCGGACAGCTCAAATCTGCAACTTCACTTCCGCACCGATGACAAGAAGTTCCAGGCGCTATTGCATTCGGAGCTGTTTGCGGCTGTGTCGAAATAGGGGAACGGCAAGCTTATTGGCTAGTTTTCCCAGCGCTGCGTTTTGATTTCGCCCAACCTTGCTTCACAATCTGCCGCGCCCGGGCTAAGGCCAACGAATCTGCGGGGACGTCCTCGGTGATGCACGACGCAGCCCCTACATAGGCTCCCTTGCCAACGCGCACCGGCGCTACCAGGGTCGCGTCACTGCCGATAAACACGCCGTCCTCGATCACGGTCTTGTGTTTGTTCACGCCATCGTAATTGCAGGTGATGGTGCCGGCACCAACGTTGACGCCTTCCCCGACCTCGGCATCTCCGAGATAGGTGAGGTGGTTAGCTTTGGAACCTTTTCCTAGTCGAATGTTCTTGGTCTCAACGAAATTTCCTACGTGCGCGCCTTCAGCGATCTCGCTGCCCGGTCGTAGATGCGAATAAGGCCCGATCACCGCGCCTTTGTCGATATGTGCACCATCAATCACGCATCCGGGCCTGACCAGAACGCCATCGCCGATCTTGGAATTGCTGATCACACTATAGGAACGAATCCGGCAGTCGCTTCCGATACGCGTCGCGCCGAGAATTTGAACGAACGGTTCAATAGTGGTATCCGCACCAATTTCGACATCGCTATCGATAACGCAAGTTTGCGGATAAAAGATCGTGACGCCTCCAGCCATAAGCTGCTGGCACTTGGACGCACGAATGCGCTGATCAATATCCACCAGTTCCGCACGAGTGTTGCCGCCTAGCACTTCGTAAGCATCGTAGGTTGGGAAAGCAACTACACGTTCTTTGGCTTTACTTAGAACTTCGGCCATGTCGGTGAGATAGAGCTCATGGTGAGGATTGTTGGTGCTGAGCTTTTCGATGTTGCGCAAAAAAGGTGCAACTGCAAAGGCATAAAAACCCGCATTGACTTCCTGTATTTTCTTTTGTGTCGCGGACAGGGAGTTCTGCTCCACGATAGCCTGTACTTCTTCTTTCTTGGAGGCTTTGCGGATAATCCTGCCGTAGCCGGTGGGATTATCCATCCGCGCAGTAAGCAAGGTCATCGCGGCTTTTCGTGATTTGTGGAAATCACGCAGCTTCTCGATGGTCGAAGCAGTAATCAGCGGAGCGTCCCCGGAGAGCACGATCACAACATCGTAGGGACTAAGCGCTTCGCGCGCAGTCATCAACGCATGACCGGTTCCGCGTTGCTCCTTCTGCAGCACGAAGCTGACGCCGGTATGAGCCACAGCCTCTCGCACCCGGTCGGCTTCATGTCCAATAATTGCGAACACGTCCTTTGAAGGAACGGCCTTGATCGCTGCCGCAATCACGTGCGCCAACAGCGGCTTTCCGCCTACTTCGTGCAATACCTTGGGATGTTTGGATTTGAGCCGTGTGCCTTTTCCCGCTGCCATGATTGCGATGGCGATGCGCGGAGCACGGTTGGGGTGATTGTTCTTGGCGGTGGGCATTCGACTCAATATACCGCGACCGTCGCGCTGCCGTCCTCGCGGGTTAAAGGCACGAACCAGCTACGGCATGAGTCCGCAGCACAAAGCCTGTAGCGAAGTTATCGCCGCGTGGATGCCCTGGCAGCTTGGTGAGATTCGGTTCGGTCATCCGCGGGAGGCGCCTGCGAAGCCAATTCCAGCAGGTCTCGCGCAACTTTGCCAGTTGCGTGTCGCGCCACGTCGCCCTCGTCCAGGTAGTCACCCAGAACTGGACACACTCCCAAGGCTTCGATGGCTTCCAGGTCGGCAACAATCTGGGTGGCGCCTTCGAGGGCGTATTTGGCTTTCATTTCCGGAGAGGCAGGCGTGCGATTGATCAGCGCATAATCGAAGATGCGCGTCACCTGGGCATGATGGTTGAGAGCGCGAATATGATCGGCCGCCGTCAGTCCCAGACTCTCATTGGCCTGCGTCATCAAGTTACAGACGTAGACTTTCAACGCCGGAGAACTAACGATCGCCTCTGCGATACCGCGCACCAGCAGGTTGGGGATGAGACTGGTGAACAGCGACCCCGGCCCCACACTGATCAGGTCGGCGCGCGCGATTGCCTCCAAAGTTTGCGGAAGCGGTTCGACATCCGGAGGAACCAGCACCAACTCCTTGATTCGCCCTTGGCTGGCAGTAATTTTTGTTTCCCCTCGCACCCGCGTTCCATCTTCCATCATCGCTTCGAGCTCAATATTCGAAGTCGTAGCCGGATAGATGTGCCCGCGGGTCAACAATATTTCAGCCGAGAGCCGGACCGCTTCGCTGAAATCTCTGGTAATGGAGGTGAGCGCCGCAAGAAAAAGATTGCCGAAACTATGACCTTCCAACCCCGAGCCTTTTACAAAACGATGCTGGAACAGGCGGGAAAGCAGCGCTTCGTCTTCAGATAGCGCCACAATGCAGTTACGGATATCGCCAGGGGGAAGCATGTTGAGCTCTTTGCGCAGGCGTCCGCTGGAGCCACCGTCGTCACTGACTGTCACCACGGCGCAAAGCTCACTGATTACTGGCTCGACAGGTTTAGCGCTGGAACGTTCGACAGGAAGCGAAACGAAGTGTTTGAGGCCTTTCAGCAGGGTGGAGAGCCCGGTACCGCCTCCGATCGCCATGACGCGCAACCCACGACCAGACGTTTTTTCGCGCCCTACCGGGTCGTCAGACTGCTGGAGATCCGCCATTGTGGCTCGCTAGCGGTCTTCTTCGGAACTTGCTGCGATCGGTCCCAGCTCAGCTCCAGGGTCGGGATAGAGCAGTTCGGTGAAGCGCGGGTCTTCCGCCAGATTCTGGAAATCCGAATCGTTGCGCGCCTGGAACCGCAGCGCCGCATTCAGCCGGATCGCGTTGTCCAGATGCCGTAGCGAGTCTTCCACATGGCCGGTCAGGCAATCCAGAGCAGCCAGCCCGTAGGCAACATAGTCGGCCTTCGGCACTTGCTTGGATAGTTTCTCCAAATGCTCGCGCGCCATCACATAATCGCCAACATTCATCAGGGAAATGGCGTAATCGTAGTGCTCTTCCGGACTCTTAAATTGGTTGGTGACCCGGTCCAGGTGCTGATTACAAGCACTGAGGTGCACTGCGGCCCGATCGGCCAATTCCTTATTGGCCCCTGCGATAACTTTCTGCAGGGCAGTCTTGGCTTTCTCGAATTTGTGCTCTTGCAAGGCCCGTAGTCCGGTCTCATAGTTTTGCACAGCCTGTGCAAAACGCGGGTCATCGCCGACCGACTTCTTGGCTGGCGTCTTTTGAGCCATTTGCAAAATTCTTCCGGTGCTCTTCGTAAATACCTCTTTTTTGTTAATCTTAGATGAAGACAGCTTAACTTTTTCTGTCGGTTTCCTTGTCATCCCGCTGTCGCCTCGGTTCCTGTCAGCGTCGGTCGCCTAAATACCGGCTGTGGAAAACGTAACGAAAGCCGATGTGAGCAGGTTATACGCGGCCTTCAATACCCGTCAACCTGCCCCGAAAAGGTGCTTGCCCGCCACATCGTCGTCCCAAGCCCGGCTCTGGCCGTTGAGGCTTAGTTGATTGAAGCAGCGGTTGCCAAGTTTACCTGCTTCCACTCGCCGGCAATGATCCCTTTGCGAATCTGCGCAGCGGTTTTTCCCTTCTGATGCATCGAATAAGAGTAGTACGCCTCCTTCAGGCAGGTGGAACACACGGCTCCGTGGGTACTCTCAAAGCAGCTGTGAAGACTATTATGACCCATCCGGTCACAGTAGCAGTAACAGGGCTGTTGATGTAAGACCGCTGGGATCTTGGCTGCCAGTTCATACGCGTGACTCTGGTATGGATACTGTGCGTTCTCAGCCCAAAGTTGCTCCTTCCCAAGAATGGGTGGGAGCTTGGTCCCTTTTTTTGGTGGCCCTGCGTTGTAGGCGGGTACTGCTGCCGCCTGTTGTGAAGTGGCCCATGGGGTAAACGCGGCAAAGGTGATAACAAACAGACAAACTAGAGTTAGGCCCTGCTTAAGCATGAATCCAAATCCTCAGGTTGGATATTGTAACTCGAATCGCCCAGCCGCAGTAGTCCGGCTGACAGCAGTTCTGCGGACCATCAAATCTCACTGCCTGAAGGCTGATTCAATATAAAATGACGGATAACATGGATCAGGACCAGCCCGCTCAGCCCGAGGTTCAGCAACCGGTAATCAGTTCTTCGTTTCGTTCGCGCGCTGTGCCGATGTTTTCAGTGTGGCTGCGAGACCTGATTATCTCGCTGAGTATTTCCGCCTTTATCATCATCTTCCTGTACCAACCGGTGAAGGTTGAGGGCACGAGCATGATGCCCTCGCTGGACGATCAAGAGCGCATCTTTGTCAACAAATTCGTCTACCGCATGGAGCCTATTCAGCGGGGCGATATCGTCGTTTTCCATTACCCGCGCGATCCTTCGAAAAGCTTCATCAAGCGTGTTATCGGGCTGGCCGGAGACCATATCCGCATAGACACGGGGCAGGTGTTCGTCAACGGTGTGTCGCTCGAAGAGGATTACGTGCCATCGGATTACGCCGATCAGCGTTCCTACCCGGAGATTGTCGTGCCGGCGAACGCATACTTCTTGCTTGGCGATCACCGCACCATGTCCAACGATAGCCGCGATTTTGGCGCGGTCCAGCAGAAGTTCATTTATGGCAAGGCAGTTTTCGGATATTGGCCAATGGACAAGATGGGCAGGCTGCGATAGACCCTCGACCGATTCGAGATGGAAAACTTTTGCGCTTCAACTTTTCCTCAAGAAGATTTCTTGGCCCGATTGCTTCTTCTGTTAGAATTCTTAAAATCTACTCCCCCGGAGAATAAATGCAGGCTATCCTTGCGCTGGAAGACGGCAGAGTCTTCCGAGGCAAAGGCTACGGAGCCAAAGGCGAATGTTACGGGGAAGTAGTTTTTAATACTTCCATCACCGGCTATCAGGAAATCTTTACCGATCCTTCCTACGCCGGCCAGATCGTCGTTCTCACCAATCCTGAAATCGGCAACTACGGTACCAACTCCGAAGACAACGAAGCTACGCGCCCTTACATCGAGGGATTGATTGTCCGCGAGTTTTCTCGCGTGAGCTCGAACTGGCGCTCCCAGCAAGTCGCCGAAGAATACCTGGAGCAATTCAAAATACCTGTACTCGGAGACATCGACACGCGCGCCCTGGTACGCCATCTGCGCGATCACGGCGTGATGCGTGGTGTCATTTCAACTCTGGAAACCGACGCCGACAAACTCGTCGCCAAAGCCCTATCCATTCCAAAGATGGACGGCACCGACCTGGCCAAAGTCGTCACTACCAAGCATCCTTACGTCTGGGAAGTGGGCGAACGTTCTCACGAGCCCGTGGCAGTCGTCGGCGTAAAAGATGAACCGGAACGCTTCCATGTCGTAGCCTACGATTACGGAATCAAACAGAACATCCTGCGCAAACTGCGCGGCGAGGGTTGCAAAGTAACGGTTGTTCCGGCGCAGACTCAAGCAGAAGATGTGCTCGCGCTGAAACCTCACGGCGTGTTTCTGTCCAATGGCCCAGGCGATCCCGAGCCCTGCACGTACGCGGTAGACAATATCCGGCGTCTCATGGGACGCCAGCCCATCTTCGGTATCTGCCTCGGGCATCAGCTGACAGGGATCGCTCTGGGCGGTAAAACCTACAAGCTGAAATTTGGACATCACGGCGGAAATCATCCGGTCAAGCAGCTGAACTCAGGCAAAGTAGAAATCACTGCTCACAATCACAACTTCGCCGTAGATCCGGATTCGTTGCCCCAGAGTGAAGTTGAATTGACCCACATGGATTTGAATGACAACACTCTAGAAGGCATGCGGCACCGCAATCT
This sequence comes from Terriglobales bacterium, assembly GCA_035489695.1. Lineage (GTDB taxonomy): Bacteria > Acidobacteriota > Terriglobia > Terriglobales > Acidobacteriaceae > 40CM-3-55-5. The sequence goes on along the minus strand of DATHJP010000121.1, from coordinate 5,399 downwards.
GCCGCTGTTCACGGTGCAATATCATCCAGAGGCTTCGCCTGGGCCGCATGATTCCCATTATTTGTTTAAGGATTTTGTGAAGATGATGGAGGAGTGGAAAGGGTGACGCGAGGATTAGCAGCGGCCTTTGTTGTCGTCCTAGTGGGCGTTTCGGTGGCACATGCCGATACGTCTTCTGACACACGCTTTACGTGGAGTTCGAATGAGTTCGCATCATATTGCGGCTTTGAGTCGGCCACTTATTTGAGGGCGGACCGGGACTGGTTCACCGACAGGAACTATTCCGACAAGTGGCACGAAACTTCTGAGGCAAAGTTGAAGACTTGTAGTGATTGCTATCGAGTCGCAGACGTAGCGAAGCTGGGGCCGGCAGTTCGCGTCGTGCGACTTATAATGACGAGCGAGTCGGGTGATTGGTTCCACGAAATAACGTATTGCTTCGATAGCAACGATAAACTTCGCGCCGCAAGCGCGATCTTTAATTGTGCTTGGGGCTGGTCGTACGTTACCGTTTATGCGTTTCACGAGGGTGGTCTCAAACTCCAGGATTCGAGATGGCAGAATTTGGAAACCGGTAAGCAAATCTCCCGCCCGGAGACTGCCGACGAAATGAAGGATCACTGGAGCGAGGTTCCTGTTTACAAGCTGTTCTCTCAATTTCCCTTTGCCAAGCTAATTGCGAAATAATGCCCAGACGCACTGACATCTCGAAAATCCTGATCATCGGCTCTGGCCCCATCATCATTGGCCAGTCGGCGGAGTTTGATTACTCGGGCACCCAAGCCTGCAAGGCACTCAAGGCCGAGGGATTCGAAGTCGTGCTGGCGAATTCCAACCCAGCCACGATCATGACCGATCCAGAGATCGCCGACCGAACTTACATTGAGCCACTCACTCGCGATTATCTGGAAGAAATTATTCGCGTGGAGCGTGAGCTGTCGCCTGGCAAAGGCTTCGCGATCCTGCCAACTGTCGGAGGACAAACTGCGCTCAATCTTGCCGTCGAGCTTTCCGACGGCGGCATTCTCGACAAATACAACGTGCAGCTCATCGGCGCCAATATTGCCGCCATCAAGAAAGCCGAAGACCGCCTCTATTTCAAAGATGCGATGCAGAAGATCGGCCTCGATGTTCCCAAGTCCGCGTTAGTCAACAATCTGAAGGATGGGCTCGAGTTCGCGGGGAAAATCGGTTTCCCCGTAATCGTTCGTCCATCGTTCACGCTGGGCGGCAGTGGTGGTGGCATTGCCTACAACCGCGAAGAACTGGTGGAAGTGCTCGCCCGTGGTCTCGACTTCTCTCCCGTGCACGAGGCTTTGATTGAAGAATCGGTGCTGGGATGGAAAGAGTACGAACTCGAAGTAATGCGCGACATGCGCGACAACGTCATCATCATCTGCTCGATCGAGAATTTCGATCCCATGGGCGTGCACACCGGAGATTCGATCACCGTAGCACCCATACAGACGCTCACCGATCGCGAATATCAGGCTATGCGGGATGCCGCAATCGCCGTAATTCGCGAGATTGGCGTCGAGACTGGCGGATCGAATATTCAGTTTGGAGTGAATCCGTCTAGCGGGCGAATGGTGGTGATCGAGATGAATCCGCGAGTCTCGCGCTCTTCGGCACTGGCCTCGAAGGCGACCGGATTCCCAATTGCCAAGATTGCCGCCAAGCTCGCCGTCGGCTACACCTTGGACGAGATTCCTAACGACATCACGCGCAAAACTCCCGCTTGCTTCGAGCCCACGCTGGATTACGTAGTGGTGAAGATACCCAAGTGGCAGTTCGAGAAATTTCCTGGCGCGGATGAAAATCTTGGTCCGCAGATGAAGTCCGTTGGCGAGGTCATGGCCATCGGCCGCACCTTCAAGGAAGCGTTGATGAAGGGCGTGCGTGCACTCGATACCGGCAAGAAAGTTGGTTCGGAGAAGATTGAACCGAAGATTCTCACTCAGCGCTTAGTAACGCCGCATCCTGAGCGCCTCTCTTATGTCCGTTACGCACTACGCCAGGGTCACACCGTCAAACAATTGGCCAAAATGACATCCATCGATCCATGGTTCCTCTACCAGCTCAAAGAAATAAATGACATGCAGCTTGAGTTGGAAAAGCACCCCATGGAATCGATTCCCACGGAAGTGCTGCGCGAAGCCAAGCGCATGGGCTTCTCCGATGGCCGGCTGGCAAGCGTCTGGCGGCTCAGCGGAAAAAGCGGACAGGAGAAAGTTCGTCATCTGCGCAAGAAACGCGGCATCATGCCGGTCTACAAACGCGTGGACACTTGCGCTGCGGAGTTCGAAAGCTTCACGCCATATCTCTATTCCACCTACGAAGACGAGGACGAGGCGGCGCCCACTCAGAAGAAAAAAGTCATCATCCTGGGCAGTGGACCCAATCGCATCGGGCAGGGAATCGAGTTTGATTACTGCTGCTGCCATGCCGCCTTTGCGCTTCGCGACGACGGCTATGAGACGATCATGATCAACTGCAATCCGGAAACCGTCTCCACGGATTACGACACCAGTGATCGCCTCTACTTCGAACCCCTCACGCTGGAAGATGTCTTCGCTATCTACGAACACGAAGCTGCGTCGGGTGTTCCCGTCGGCCTGATCGTGCAGTTCGGCGGGCAGACACCGCTCAACCTCGCGCTGCCCCTCAAGGCTGCCGGCGTGAATATTATCGGCACCTCACCCGAGTCCATTGACCTGGCGGAAGATCGCAAGCGATTCGGCAAACTACTCGATGAGCTCGAAATCCCGCAGGCGCCTGGTGTCATGGTGGCCTCGGTCGAGGAAGCGATTGAAGGCGCCAAACGCGTGCAATATCCCGTGTTAGTGCGGCCGTCGTATGTGCTGGGCGGACGCGCCATGGTGATCGCCTATGACGAAGAAACCGTCGTCCGCTATATGAAAGAGGCGGTCGAATATTCTCATGATCGCCCAGTGCTCATCGATCATTTCCTCGAAGACGCGATCGAAGTGGATGTTGACGCACTCTCCGATGGCGAGGACGTAGTCATCGGTGGCATCATGCAGCACATCGAAGAAGCAGGCATCCACTCCGGCGATTCTTCCTGCGTGCTGCCCGCCGTGGATATCCCCGAACCGCTACTGGCGCGCATGCGCGACTACACTTTCAAGCTGGCCCGCGCGCTGAAAGTAGTCGGCCTGATGAATATCCAATTCGCCATCCCGCGCACCAATGGCAATTCCAAGGGCAATGGTTCCGAGGCGGGGAAAGTCTATGTTCTCGAGGTCAACCCTCGCGCCTCGCGCACCGTTCCCTATGTTTCGAAAGCAACTGGCGTTCCCATGGCAAAGATCGCCGCGCGTCTCATGACCGGACGCAAGCTGCGCGAGTTCTTGCCCGACTTCATCGATCGCCGAGCCGACCTCAACACTGGACATTGCTACTACGTGAAGTCTCCGGTTTTTCCGTGGAATAAGTTTCCTGGGATTGATACCGTCCTTGGCCCGGAGATGAAATCCACCGGCGAAGTAATGGGCGTGGCCGACAATTTCGGCGAGGCCTTCGCCAAAGCACAAACTGCCGCCGGACAAAAGCTACCTACTCAAGGTACGGTTTTCATCAGCGTAACCGATCATGACAAAACTCACGTGGCGGAAGTGGCCCGCCGCTTCGTGGACATGGGCTTCAAACTGGTAGCTACAGCCGGAACCGCCGATGTTCTCGAAAACAGCGGTATGACTGTAGAGCGCGTCTATAAAGTGAAAGAAGGACGTCCAAACGTGGTGGACTTGATTAAAGGCGAGCGTATCCAGCTGATTATCAATACTCCCACCGGACTGGAACCCTGGTTCGATGAAAAGGCGATCCGTCGCGCCGCAGTAAATGCGCGCATTACTTCGATCACTACGTTATCCGCCGCTCGCGCCGCCGCCGAGGGCATTGCGGCTTTGCAACGTGGCGAGCTGAGAGTACAAGCCTTGCAGCACTTGCACGCGGACCGCTCGGCTCGAGCCCGCGGTTAGTTCAACGTCCCCCCACTTGGTGTTGTAATCTGAGAACCGAGAACTTAGAACTGAAGGCTGAGGTTCATTCCCATGCTCCTTCACGGCATCTTCCCTCCCGTCACCACGCCGTTTTATCCCGACGGCAACGTGTATTTCAAAAAGCTTGAGGCCAACGTGGAGCGCTACTCCAAGACTCCGGTAGCAGGCCTCGTCGTGCTAGGTTCGACGGGCGAAGCAATCCTGCTTTCGGATGAAGAACGTCGCGAAGTGCTAAAAGTTGCGCGTGACGCAACCGCGCCTAATAAAGTCCTGATAGCGGGAACAGGAGTTGAGTCGGCTGCGGAAACTTTGAAGTTGACCGAATACGCGGCGCAGTTACGATACGACGTAGCTCTAGTGCGCACGCCGCATTACTATAAAAAACAAATGCAGCCCGCAAACTTGCTGGCTTTCTATCGCACCGTCGCCGACCGTTCCCCTTTGCCGGTGATGATTTACAACTTCCCGCAGGCCACGGGCTACGACATGCCCGCCGAATTGGTAATTGAGTTAGCCGCGCACCCCAATCTGATTGGGATCAAAGAATCAAGCGGCGATGTGGAAAAGGTTCGCAAGATGGTCGAGGGCACTCGTCAGATCAAACGGTCGGCCGCGGTGACAGAAACATTCGATGCAGTCACACCCCGCATGCTGGAGCCGCGTCGGGAAAATAACGGGCAGGGCGGGGAACTGGTGCCTGTGTCTTCGTTGGGAGGAGCGTCGAAACCTTCGTCATCGTCCGTGAGCGTGATCTCTGGAGTGAAGACGCGCCAAAAAGAAGTTGGCTTCCAAGTGCTTATCGGAGCAGCCCAGAAGCTGGAACCGTCACTACAAGCCGGTGCGATGGGTGCAATTCTTGCTTTCGCCGATGCTGCCCCGACGGCGTGTTATGAAATCTACGCCGCCTGGAAAGAGGGCGACAACCAACTAGCCGACCTGAAGCAGCAGCGCATTGCCAAAGCCGCTGAGCGAATCGCTGGAGAGTTGGGCATTCCCGGCGTGAAGCACGCTATGGATTTCAACGGATACTTCGGCGGCGCGGCGCGCCTGCCGCTGTTGCCGCTCACCGCTGATCTGAAGGGCGAAGTAGAACGCCTTCTGGCCGATATTCGAAACTAGGCATGAAGAAAACTGCCACATTGAAGCGGGCGAGACCCCGACTGCCCAAGATCACCGAAGAGATGAAGGCGTGGTCAGCGGCGCTGGGAACGGAGGTCATGACGTGGCCCGGCGTGACCACGCGTCCGATGTTTGGCTTGACAGCGGTATATCGCGCGCGCCGGATCTTCGCCGCGCTGCCGCGTACCAGGTGTATGGATGTTCCCAACTCGATCGCCTTCAAGCTGGAATCAGCGGGGAGTCGCATTCGAGCCCGCG
>DATHJP010000120.1:0-6368 GCA_035489695.1 Terriglobales bacterium | reverse complement strand
TCAAAAGAGGTAACCTTGTGCAGCCGTTCCGCGAGATCGACAAACAACTCCGGCAGGCTACGATGGTGGACCATCAGGTCCGCCATTTCTAATAGTGCCTCGTAGCGGCGAAGATCCGCCTCAGAATCGAAATGATTCTCGACACTCATTTACCACGAACCGTTGAGGAGAACGCGAGTCTCCCGAGCGAGGGGGAAGTTACACATAGATATTAACTACTTATTTCCCTGCGGCACGTCTCTGTAGCTTCTTGTTCGGTTTTCAGAACAGACACGGGCACACCTGTTCATGACACTGTCGACCTCATGGATGACGACACCCTATCTGCGGTATGTTTCACAACCCGTGGACGTGAACCGACAATGAAACTGGGCATACCCGTATTGATAATGCCTCACTTGTTAGTGGAAACGGTCTGCTATTTGGTGAAGACAGGGGCGACATTAGTGAACATCGATAAGACGTTAGTGAAGATAAACGTATTAGCGGATCATGGCAGCTCTGAAATCGGTATCCCCATTTTCGTACCCATTCTGACTAAGTCCGCTAGAGAGTTCGCACCCATCTTGCGCATAAGTTGGCTGCGATGGACCTTCACGGTTGCTTCCCTGGCTCCGATGGCGTCGGCTATTTGCTTGCTCGGGAGACCGGAGACGACCAACGGAAGGACCTCCCGTTCACGAGGGGTCAACGATTCATAGCGCTCCCGCAGCTTGGCAAGTTCTGCTTCTTGTATACGTCTGACATGGTCCTGCGCCAGCGCTTGCTGAATGGCGTCTAGAAGATCCTGATCCCGGAATGGTTTCGCCAAGAACTCAAGCGCTCCAGCCTTCATGGCTTGAACTGACATTGGGATGTCTCCGTGGCCGGTGATAAAAATGATCGGAGTACGGATGTTGGCCTGAATCAACTCACGTTGGAAATCAAGTCCGCTTTGTCCTGGCAACCTGACATCCAGGACCAGACAACTGGGACCATCCAGGATTTTCCGTTGCAGAAATTCCTCGGTGGAACCGAAGAGTTCAACCTTCAAATCGACAGAGCGCAGGAGACTGTTAATGGAATCGCGAACGGATGCATCGTCGTCGATGACGAACACGGTGGGAGAAGGCTCACTCATACCGTCTCGTCTGCCTATCGCAAGGTGGAGTTAACAATCGCTTCATAGTGGGTTACAGAAGTCACGCACAGTGACTACTCCATTCTGCGGAGGAGCCATAGTTTCTTGTTCGCTTTTTAGAACAGGAGCCAGGTGACGCATCTGACAAGGGATTCGCTTGATTTGGTTGTTAGAAAGTAGTTTAGACCGTTTCCACAAACTTCTCAAAGAATGGCGGGCAGGCGAGAGGCGCGGCCAGGATGCTGGATGAAGACAAGTTGACCGGCCAAGCTGCTGAGATGCTGATAGTTATCCACCAATCCTCCTGCGGAAAGGCGGGTGCCGGGTAGGGCGATTCCAAGATACAACCTGATCGTTGAGAGGAAGGCGTAGAGACGGAGGCGGAGAGCACTATCGAGTAACTGCTGGCCTGCTTTCGCGATCTTGGGGTCAGCACTGATACGCGCAGCTTCTGCTAAGCGCACCAGGATGGCGGCATTGTGGGCCGCACAACTTACATATTCCACTGCCGCACGTAAGCGTTCTCTTTGGATGGCGCGGAACTCGCTGGCCGGCAGGTTTTCGCGCAGGAAGTCTTCTTCGGCGGGATCAATGAGGTTCCGAAAGGCATCGATATCAACCGGCCTGGTCCGCCCCATCAAGTCGTCCAACTCGGCGATAGGCGGGGTTCTCCCTCGAACGGCGTACATCAGCAGTAGCGCCATCAAGGAGAAAAGAACGAGAGCAAAGGCCAGAATCATCGCAATAGCAGGCGCTGCATTTCAGCATTCCACTGCTCGAGGTTATTATCTGGTAACTCCAGGACGGTCTGACGCGCAGTTTCGGGAGCCAGCAGATAAACGAGCCAAATGAGTACGCAACAATGATACGTTGCCATAGTTACAAAATCCAGTCGGTAGGCGCCCGTCGTCGTTATCCCAATCCAAAGTCGAAACGCCGCCGTGCCCAGATCCACGCTCGCGAAAACTCCTAAACCCAATGCGATACCATACGCGAAACTTCGCCAGTAAAGTCGGAAGTAAGCACAAAACAAAAAGAGGGACACTACCAGACCACTTTGTACCAACCCGACCGCACGGCCCAAGACATGAATTCCGGAAAGGAGATAGGGCGTATCCTTGGGCGCGGGTGTGGTTGCTGTCACAGCGACTGCCACAAGAACAAGGGCTGCAGTCATCCAACGCAGCAGCAATCGGCTCAATTCAGTAAGTGCAGGATAGGGCCGGAAAACATGTGCGAATATCTCGTGGATGACAGCAAAGCGCAATACGATCGTGATGAGCATACCTACCCAGTGGGTATTCCAATACTGGGTGGCGGAAATCGCCGAACTATGATCCAGGACAAGCAGACTCGCACCCTGCACGCTCTCGAACAGAGTGTAGGCTAAGAACATCGGAAATTCGTGAAATAGACGGCGACGAATCAGCATTACCGCAATGACTAACTGCAGGACGTGAGGCGCGATCCAGAGATAGTGCCACCAGAACGAGTGAGGGTACATGGCCAGCGTTCGGCAATATACCCTTTTTATTAGTCACTCGCAATGCCAAAGGCGCGCCCGCCGCCCTATTTCAAGCATTTTTACGTCCTACGGATTGCAGTCCGTCGTGTTATGGTTTACATATCTGATGTGGCGGACAACTGGGCAGGGGATCTCCGTCCGCCTTCAGGGTTGTAGGCATCGAAAGCGCACCGGCCAGCAGCAGGGTGTTAATCAGGATGAGTAGGATTTTTTTCACGGTAGAACTCCTTTCGATCTAGTGGGATCGGTTCAACCGTGGTAATGTGGGCTGGATTGAGCTACTCGGAGAGTCGGACGCCAAATCGTCCGGTTTTCTGAAATTGGAACAGAAAGAAAATGACTTTAAAGTCCGCGTTCGATGACGTTTTAGAGGTAACGCTTAGTGCGGTTTCAGGAATTGTGGGAAAACTGAAATACTTCTCCAGCCTGCGCGAAAAGCCGAATTCCTATTCCCATTGGGGGCTGGCAAGAGTTTACGGCGAAGAAGTTGCACAACAGGCGTTGGCAAAGGCACATCGCGGGTACTTCCTGATTATCTTGCGCACTTCCTTGCGAACATTGCGGGACGATGCGGAACTGTCAAGCAGAGAGGGACAAAAACCGGCAGATGAGTATGTAGAGGATTTACGGAGTCGTTTGCCTTCCCTGTTGCCATCCGATCTGGGTGGCGGGTCGGCGCGGCATTTTAATTCAGTGCTGCACGCCCTTTCGAGTCTGGCTTCGAATCAGGCAAAGACTCGACCGGACGCCACTCACCCAAGCTGACGGCAATGCCAATCACCTGGCCAATCACTTCCGCGTCCTGCGGATGCCGCAAGATGCGGACCGGCACTGGCGATAAGGGATGCGGCTGCAGCACGATGTGATCTCCCTTCAAGGTGCACCAGCAGCAAGTGTAACCATCGCGCGTTTCCACAAAATAAATTGGGCGCTCATATTCGGAACGCCACATGCCTTGCAGAATTCTATTTTTCGACTCGTCCACTTGCAGAAAAGTGCCGGGCGGCAAAATTGGATACATGGTGAAGTCTTCGCTGCCCACGTAACCATAGGTGTACTTGTCGCTGGCAAACTGTGCCAGGTAAGCGAGCGGAACCAGTCCCCACTGTTCCACCATACGGCCTAGATTATTTGTACGGCGCGGATCAAAAGCAGGATCCAATCGGATGGGCATTTGCACCACTGAGGCACCTTGGAGAAGCTCGCACGGGTGCGACTTGGGTGGGAGGTTAAGGTTCAGATCCGCGGTGGTGGCATTCAGATCGATGCCATACCAGGACAATATTTCGCGAAAGTCACGCCGGTAAATGACCGCCAGGGAATAGAGACGATAGATACTGGGCACCAGCCCCTTAGTCTCAATGTCCGAGAGACGGCTGGGGCTGACCGTGAATTCATCATTTTCGTGTTTCTCCGCGATGCGCGCGCTCGCGGCTTCGACCTCCCGCAGCGTGAGATCAAGTTGTTCCCGCGCTTGCCTTAAACTCTGCCCTGCCGAAACCATGCAACCTCCTTATGAAATAAGCAAAGCCAAAGTAGAAAACACCATCCGAGAACGGGTTGGCATGGCCCCTCTATCGGATTCACGTGAGTGAATTCGAGTGCAGCGATGCATTCCATCAGGAGATCACTTCTGTATATACAGCAACGGATAGGATTAAAAGTTGGACTCGGACATACGAGGGCAACCGCGGCGAGCTAAGTCTTGATATTACGGGTCCACCGGACTAGCCGGATCATCTCCCTGCACCAGCACCCAGATCAGCAATCCTCCTGCAACCGCGCCGCCGACTGCGATGGCGTACGGAGAATCCATTGCACTGACGCCCGCAGCAGCGACCGCGCCGGCAGCTCTCTTCTTTTTTTTGCGATTGTCCGAGTCGTCACGAGTCGTCTGCTGTCCTTGGGGGAGAGTAGTTGTCTCGGCTCCATCGCTGACGCTCACATCACCTTTGCGGGCCATGATCTCTACTGTTCCGTTCACATCTCTTACTTCAAACTCAGTCCACCCGCTGGACCTCGGCGTCACCACCACTTCCCCGGCTCGAGTGCTCATGCCTTTCGTGGTCGCGACATTCACCGCTCCGTGCTCCACTGACACCACGTTGCCTTCATACTTCACCAGCGAATCGGACTGGATCATCACAATGGAACCAGTGGCATTTATATGGACCACTCCATCCGGCTTGGTCTGAATCAGATCGCCGGGAAAAATCGCAGAGCTTTGCGGCACGCTGGTGCCATTGATCCAGGCTGGGCCTTTGGCATACAGCATGGCCGCAGCTGAATCGGCCCCCAGCAAGGATGCCGGTATGACTGCCAGCAGCATCCAGCAAGAAAGGGCGCGCAGCTTCGATAGATGCATCCCTCACTCCGTTCGTTTGAAGGTAATGTCCGTCATCGTAGCTGGTATGGCAACTACGAGTCAATTGCTTTTCCGTCTGTGCCAGTTTAGGGAATTCTGCGCGGCCTTCAGTTGTGAGAGGACATGTCTGCCAATTGTCGGACGATCTCTTGCCGGCGGATCTGGCGGATTACGAAGGCGTCCCTCTCAATCTCAGTATGCGGCGGCGATTCGAGGTATAAGCGATCCCAAAGGTTGATTGCCTTGATTTCTGCTTTTAGGCTTTGGAGTTCTTTCATCATTACCACAGAAAATTCCCTTTCATGATTTGAATGGAGTCCACCGCACATTCAGCTTGTAAGGCCTGGATCTCCCACTTTCTTTCACGCGGGGGCCACACAACTCCGGCGATCATTCTCCCATAAGAACTAAAAAACACCACCTGGGTCTTTCATGTTCCGATTTCCGAACGCACGACCGCGCAGCAACCGAAACGCCGGAACCTCATTAGCGGAATCGAGGCCAGTCCTTCGACGGGAACACAGTGACTTTAGTGACAAATGAGGAAATAGGATGTGACGGCTGTCACAAGCATGTGTGACAAAAAAGTATTGAATAACGGGCTGGCAGGGACAAACCAAGCGGCCATAGAACTGTGGACTAAGATTGCGCTTGCCGTGAGTGAAAACCTTTCACGACCTCGCAAAACTCAGATAAATGTTTCAGCTGCGTGCCTTTAGACAACCAAGAATCGTTCCCTCTAAATTGGTGATAGCCCTGCAATTCCATATTCGGGAATACATGAAAGCCTTGAAACCGATCGTTTCTGGAGTTCAACAGGCAAACCAGCGTAACGTATTCGCGCTCCGCTTCGATGGGAATGACCCGCCATTGCATCATCCCTTTTGGTCTACGTAAAGAAGGACAGATCAAGCAGGATATTCGTGAGCCGGTCTCGAAGCTCAGAATTGGTCGCTGCGTACGCGGGTTCGGCATTAATATCAAGGGTTGCTCAGCTGAGGAAATCAGTTCTTTAATCAGCTTCTCGCGTAATTCCAAGGTTTTCTGACGATTGTTAATTCTGGCCAAGAGATCTTGTGATGTGGGGTAGCCTGCTAACTCAAAGCTTCGGCAAAGAGAACCAAAGTGGGAACAAAACGTTTTAGAACAGGGGAACCCTTTGGTAGTTTCCACGAGATTTTGAGACACGCGTCCCTTTCTGGCCAGCAACCAACGTAGCCTGTCCAAAAGCTCGGCATCTGACCATTTTCTATTCCTCGTTCGTAGGACGCGCTGTGTCCGCTGAAACGTACCCTGGTCAATGATCGCTGAAAACGCGTCAGACTTCGCGATCCAATGCTCACGATCAAGTTGAACGG
>DATHJP010000119.1:0-4674 GCA_035489695.1 Terriglobales bacterium | reverse complement strand
AGATGAAAGAGAAGAAGGCTCGCGTCGAAGACGCCATGCACGCCACCCGTGCGGCCGTCGAAGAAGGGATCGTCCCGGGCGGCGGTGTAGCCCTGGCCCGCTGCGTCTCCGCACTCGACAAGCTGAAGGTCGAGGGCGATGAGCAGATCGGCGTCAACATTGTGAAGCGTGCTCTCGTGGAGCCGCTGCGCCAGATCGCCGAGAACTCCGGCGAAGAAGGCGCCATCGTGCTGGGAAAGGTTAACGATTCGAAGGACAACAACTTCGGCTACAACGCCCTGACCGGCGACTACGAAGACCTGGTCAAGGCGGGTGTGCTCGACCCGACCAAGGTGGTGCGCACCGCTTTGCAGAACGCCGGCTCGATCGCGGCGCTGATGCTGACTACCGAAGCGCTCGTGGCGGAGATTCAGGAAGAGACGAAGGGCGCTGCCGCCCCCGGCGGCCACGGCGGTATGGGGGATATGTACTAAAGTAAGCGTCCGACCTCGCAAAGATGGGAATCGCTGAAGACTTGCCTCCGACGAGCTTGAAAAAGCTGGCACGAGTGTAGGCACATTCTGGTGCGGTTAGTTGGTCGTGCCGGAACGACCGTAGGAATGGCGAAACCGTGTAGCCGTTGAGGAGGGCTTAATGCGAAATGTCTATACGTTCGCAGGATTGACGTTTGCCTTGGCACTGGCGTTCAGCTTAACCACTGCTGCGCAGACATCAAGTACGGAGTCCAAACAACAAGCCTCACCAGATCAGAACCAGACAGACTCCGCCGGAAATATGCATCGGGACCGGGTTGGTGAACGCCTGGAGTGGCTCAGTCAGCAACTGAACCTAACGGAGGATCAGAAGAAACAATTGAAGCCAATTCTGGCTGGCGAGTTCAAACAAATGAGAGCGGTGGGCGAAGACGCATCACTGACTCAGGATCAAAAGCGAGAAAAGATGAAGCAAATCCACGAGGCTTCGCGACCGCAGGTTCAGGCCATCCTTACGCCCGAACAGCAGCAGAAATTCGCTCAGATGAAGGAAGAAGCCAAAGAGCGACGCGGCGAGAAGAAGGACAAAGGACAGAGCGACTACCAACCACCACAGTAGTGAGTTCAATCCGAAACCGCAGAATTTACTCCGCGTGTCCGACTAGACCACCCAAAGCTGACAGGAACAAGGCTGCAATCGTTGATTGCCGCCGCTTCAAAGCACGTGCTTTTAGTCCGTGTGACCGGCCTTTTAATGTTTGATTCCGAACACTCTCTTGGACACCATCTGAACAGAGTCAACGATTGGGAAATCCATCCAGTTATGAAAATGAAGTTTTGTCCGACGAGTAAGACATGCACAGCTGACAGCAGCAATTGGGAGGATTTAGAGGGTCAGCCATAAGACTATACGAAATAAACTACCTCAAAACTCAGCTCACTAAGCTGCTTAGTTGCACTGTCGGCAAACCCCGATAGGGCCGCTAAAAAAACACTTGTTTGTTTGGGAGTCAATCAGGGATTGCTTTTAGTTCTGGCGCTCGATTCGCCATGCTTATCAAGACGGGAATGAACCATGCAAGGAATCCCACGATCAGAACGCCGATAGCTACCGTCCAAAGTTTTTTCGATATCTCAGTATCCCTTATGAATTGCTCAGCAGTCGAGATCGGTTGTCTGAACGCGCCAATCATTGATTGGTACCACGTGGCGCGACGGGTACCCGTCGGCAGTACTCGCCTTCGCACATGCCGAAGACTCTCCAGCAGCCGCCAACCAACCGAGTTCTGTACTGCAACCCAGATAGCCCGCAGCGCCTTCACTTCGCCGCGCAGGCGGCCAATTTCGCAGTCTCTTTCCACCACGGCCTGTTTTAACAGTTGCAGCTCGTACCCGCCGAACTCCATGAGCGGCTCACTTCGCAGCACTCCTCCGACTAAGGGCGGCCGCCCTGCCGCCTTTAGCAACTCGTCATTGTCCAACGCATAACCGCATCGAGGCAGCTCGTCCTTCAGGATCATCTTGTACCAGGACCTCTGGTCGCTGCTGAACTGCTGTAAGACTGCCTGCAACGAGTCAGTGTTGGTCCTGCGGTTCACTGGGTTCTGGATGAAAAGATCGACCACCGAGGGTTCGTAATCAATCCCGGTGAGCTGCTGCAGGATGTTGCAGCAGTATTCCACATCGTTCATGCGTTCCAGGTGAATGACCACGTCGACTGTATCGACGGCGCGGATCTGCATCACAATGTGAAAAAGGTCCTGCAGGAAAATCTGGTCCATTTCATTGCGGGCTTTGATACCCCAGAGCTCCTCGATTTTGTGGAGCGTAGAAGGGTCGATTTTAGTGAAAGACTTGTCCGTCCCGAATACTTTGAGCCTCGTATTCAGCATTCTGGCGGGATGCCGCAAGAGTATGCCGGTGGTGAACAAATTCGTCGGCGCTGCCTGAATGTGTCCCAACCAGCTGGAACCGACGTCACCTACTGCCTTGTAGGCACCCTTCATGTCATCAGCGGCCAACCAGCGAATGAAATTGACTACATGCTCGCTGGTGTACGACTTGTGTGGATAGATCTGAGCTAATACTCCTTCGTGGTAACAGAAGACATCTGGATGGCTGTTCAGCAGCTTCACCAGCCAGGTGCTACCACTGGAACCCATGCGGTTCACCAGAAAACGGCGATGCTCGCCATGGATGTCGAGCTCCGAAAAGCAGGCGCGCAGCGCGCCAACATTGTCGGCGAAAGCGGTGTTCCTCTTCGGTTTGATACTGTCCCAGATGCGAGTCATAGGTGTGAACTGTTGCAGCACAGTGCACCAGCTCTATCTGCAGCTGACTCGAGATAACCAATTGAATCGGGATGCGCGGAGAACGCGCCCTAATCGCACGCGCCGCCCCAAAAACGCGCGCATGCCCCGTTGCGAGAAAAAATACGTCTGGGCCGACGCCTTGTCAACCTGCAAGTAGCCGGGTCCACGGAGGCCGTGCTTCAGGACCGGCAAAGCAACGGTGCCCCGATGCCGGGCAGGAATGTAAACGGTGGCACGGCATACCAGTTGTAAAACAGGCGGTTATGCCACCGAGGCAGTCTTACGCCCCGTAATAACCCATCGGCGTCTCGGAGTGGCGCTGCACATACGTTCTCTGCCGGCATCTCGGACTGCATTGCCTTTGCCAAGGACGCATAACCACGAAATCTTTGTCGCAGGCGCTACAAGCCCTCAGGTTGGTTTTGCCGATGGATTCCTCGGCTTCTCTCTGAAATGCGTCACGCCGCGCCAGCAAATGCGTCATTCGTCCTATTCCTCGCGTTCGTCCTGCTCCTGATCCTCATGATGCGGACTTCTGCGGACTGTCCGCGTTCCGTATATGGTGTCCTTGCTGGAATAGCGTCCCAAAGGTGACCTTCCCTTTTCTTTCCGAAATCATCAGGTAGATACAATTCTTCCGTAACATGCTTTTGCGTCGTCCCAGACTGACCCGACCGACGAACGTCTTTTCCAATTCGATGCGACTGATCTAAGAACAAAAACCAAAAGGCAAAGAGCAAGAGTAGGAATTTCTCTTATTAGGAATGCTTTAGGAATGCAGGCGATTTCATAAGTAGCTTTGTTCATCTTAGTTTCGCGCTAACGCAACTGCACAATTTGCTGCTCAGACCAGCAAGTTCGGCATCCAGAGCAGCAAAATTTGCCAGTCTGGTCATGGAAAAATTCCTGCGACACCATCAGTTCGGATCGGCAATTTTTGCTGGTCTGATGATGAAGTTGACTCCAATCGCGACGCTACGAGACTGTGAGGGCTTGTGTCTACTACGTCAGGCTGGGGCCTGGAAGTAGCCTGGGCCTTCCTCTTCGGCACAACCAATGGCTGACGAGGATCGCCGGGGTATGGTTCACCTGTCTTAGGATCGCAAATCACATATCGATACCTGTTTCCGTGTCCTGCGGTGTAGCGGATAAGCCCATACTCCTGCAACTTCTTTCTCGCGTTGCAGAGTGTTCGAGAAGCCGTTCCGACTGCGACAGTGATTTGCACGTCTGTTGCTGTCAAGTCGCGGGTGCAGCGCCTCTCGCTTTCCTCCATAAGGAAAAGGTACAAGTCCTTCTCCCCAGGCTTCATCTTCGCCCACTGGCCAGAGCGCACGAGGCAAGGATGGACTCCGAAGAACGAATCGATCATGACCGTCACAGACACGCTCCCCGACCGTGTTCACTCGGTGTGGCACGGGTACGATGCGTGCCAAGCCCGTTGAAACTTCACGCCTTTTGGCGACGCGGTGACGGCGATTTGCCCCCATCCTCGGTAACTTTCGCCAATTCACTCTCACGTATCATCGTGCGTCCACCCACCTTGGTACGCTGCAGCCTGCCCTGGCTAAGCCAGGCGTGAACTGTCCATTTGCTAATACCTCCGAGTCGTTTCGCCGCTTCTGTTACCGAAAGCAGTGTGTCTTCCATTTCTGAACCTCCGACGCGGGATTCCGCACCTCTAAAATGCAATAGACAACCTGCGAATGCTAGTGCATAATAACTCCGCCATGCCAGCACAATCTCGTCCGTTACGAACAGAACAAAGCCCAAGTGCACGGCGTTCCCCGCGCTTCTCATATAGCGGCAAGCCCAAATTGACTCGTGGCTTTCTTCAGGGTTTTTCCGATTGGCAGCCAGGGAGAATCATCGAAAAACTAAACCGCAAG